>CALWNE010000031.1 GCA_944382705.1 uncultured Allofournierella sp. | reverse complement strand
GGTTGGCTACACGGGGGGTACCACGGCTGCACTTGGCCAGCTCATAGGCGCCTTCCTCGGTACAAGGCTGTTCCAGAATGCCCGCTGAGCGCAAAATAATGCCCTGCAATTCGCTGGGGCTGTACAGCTCCAGCTTGAGCAGCACGCCAAACCGGTCACGGAGGGGGCCGGTAATCTGGCCGGCCCGGGTGGTTGCACCAATGAGGGTAAACCGGGGCAGGTTGATGCGGATGCTCTGGGCGCTGGGGCCCTTGCCAATCATGATATCCAGGGCATAGTCCTCCAGGGCAGGATAGAGTACCTCCTCCACCTGACGGGACAGCCGGTGAATTTCGTCAATAAACAGCACATCCCCCTCCTGCAGGTTGGTGAGCAGCGCTGCCAAATCCCCCGGCTTTTCGATGGCAGGGCCGCTGGTAATGCGAATCTGCACCCCCATCTCCTGGGCCACAATACCGGCCAGAGTGGTTTTGCCCAAACCGGGAGGGCCATACAGCAGGATATGATCCATGGCTTCCCCCCGCCGCTTGGCAGCTTCCAGGTAGATGCGCAGATTTTCCTTCACCTTTTCCTGGCCCACATATTCTTCCAGCGTTTTGGGGCGCAGGCTGATTTCTTCGCCTTCGCCCCGGTTCATTTCCGGGCTTACCAGCCGGGTACCAAACTCGTATTCTTCCACGGCTTACCTTCCTTTCGCCATACTGCGCAGAGCCAGCTTGATGATTTCTTCCACCGGCAGGGTCTCGTCCGTCTTGGCCACTGCGGCAGCTGCCTCGCTGGGGCTGTATCCCAAACTGGTCAGGGCAGCAATGGCCTGGGTCATATTGCCCGCAGGCGCAGCGCTGCTGCCGCCCACATCTCCCAGCGTAACACCCTCGGCAAGGCCCTTGGCCACCTTATCCTTCAACTCCAGCACGATGCGCTGGGCCAGCTTGGGGCCTACGCCGTTGGCTGCGGTGAAAGCCTTGTGGTCTGCGGCAGAGATTGCCAGGGTAATTTTTTCCGGCGTGAGCACATTCAAAATTGCAATGCCCACCTTAGGGCCTACACCGGAAACACTGGTCAGCAGCTTGAAGCAGGCCTTCTGCTCCTCGCTGGCAAATCCGTACAAAGTTACATCGTTTTCGGTCAGGTGCATCTCGGTAAACAGGGTTGCCTCCTGGCCTACCGCCGGCAGGGCGGAAGCCACCGAGGCTGGCACCAGCATCTGATACCCCACCCCTGCACAGCTCAGCACCACCATATCCAGCGTCTTTTTTAAAACAGTGCCTTGCAAGCAATAAATCATCTTCGTCCTCCCTTATATGCAGGTGTAAACCACCTGCCAAAACCGGTTAGCGAACCGGCGTATTAAACAGGCGGCTGCGGCTGCAATGGCAGTGGGCAATGGCCATGGCCAGTGCGTCCGCCGTGTCGTCCGGCTTTGGCACCTTTTCCAGTTTGAGCATCATGCGGGTCATCTCCTGCATCTGCTTTTTTACCGCCTTGCCGTAACCAGTCACTGCCTGCTTTACCTGCATGGGTGTATATTCAAAAATAGGAATGCCGCATTTGGCAGCCGCCAGCAAAATTACGCCACGGGCCTCGGCCACGCCGATTACAGTGGTTTGGTTGTGCTGGTAGAACAGTTGTTCAATGCTGAGTGCTTCGGGCTGGTAGGTCTGCATCACCTGCAAAACACCCTCATACACCCGGTCCAGCCGCTGCTCAAAGGGCACCCCTGCCTCGGTGGTAACCGCTCCAAAGGCCACCGGCGTAAACCGGTTGCCCACATATTCCACAACACCCCAGCCCACAATGGCATAGCCAGGGTCAATGCCTAACACTCGCATAGATACACCTCTCCATCTTAACTGATATAGTATACTACAATTTGCCGCAAATAGCAAACAGCCCCTTGGGGCAAATTGCAGCAAAACAAAAAGCTGCCCGCCGCTTTCCGTAAAGGAAAGCAGCGAACAGCCGCAATTCATCCATGCAAGCAAGCTGCATCAAGCAGTGCCGGTTACAGCCACTTTTTCCAGCGGGCCAAAATAATGGCCGCCACGGTAGCCAGGCCTGCAACACCCAGCACAATTACAAACCCCAGAGGGTTGGTTTCAAAGGGCACCGGAACGTTCATGCCCCACAAGCTGGAAACAATGGTGGGCACGGTAAGAATAATGGTTACCGCCGCCAGCAGCTTCATGACAATGTTCAGGTTGTTGGAAATGATGGATGCAAAGGCGTCCATGGTACCAGACAGAATGTCTCGATAGATGCTGCTCATCTCCATGGCCTGCTTGTTTTCGATGATGACATCCTCCAGCAGCTCGGTATCTTCGGGATAATCCCGCACAAAATCCATCCGCAGAAGCTTTTCCAGCACAATTTCATTGCCCTTCAGCGAGGTGGAAAAATACACAAGGCTCTTTTCCAGGCCAAGCATCTGAATCAGCTCTTTGTTTTTCATGCTGATGTGCAGCTCGTTTTCCACCCGAGTGCTGGCCTTATCCACCTGACGCAGATAGAACAAAAACAGGCTTGCGTTGCGGTACAGCATCTGCAATGCCATCCGTTTGCGCTTTTTGGTGCTGCAGGTCTTTACCAGCCCATCCATAAAGGCACGGGGCAAAGCAGTTTCCTTCAGGCAAACGGTAATAATGTTTTCTTCGGTGAGCACAATACCAAAGGGCAGCGTAGAATACACAAAGCTATGGCCTGCGGTTTCCACCGTGGGGGTATCCACCACAATCAGGGTGTGGCCGTTATCCTCCACTTCAATGCGGCTGCGTTCTTCTTCGTCCAGGGCCGCCCGTACCAGATCCGGGTCCACATGCAGCTGGGCGCACACACGGCCAATTTCTTTTTCGCTGGGGTCACAAAGGTTAATCCATGCACCGGGGCAGATCTGGTCCTGCTCCAGCATACGACCGCCATCACTCAAATAAATGTTAATCATACTTACAAAACACCTGCTTTCTGTTGCAAACAAGCGGCACAAACAGGCCGCCCCTTGCACCAGGCAGGTGAACTGTATCAGCTCGCCTCAGGTACCGAGGGCAGCATGGCCGCTGCTCCACTGATTCATTCGACTACTAGGGTCGCCGTCCATGCTGTCATCTCCTTACACATTTGTTAGGTTTATACCTCCACCTAGTTTATGCCCCTTGCCCAGGTTTGTCAAGCAAAAAAGCGCAAAAACAGCCGGAATGTTTAGCTTATCTAAAAAAATCGCCAAAAATCGGCTATAATGGCCCAAAATCGGCTTTTATCACCTCAGATTATGCAAAAAACCGGCACAGGCCAAAAGCCCATGCCGGTTTGTTATCTGGTCACAAATTACTCTACTACATACACATTAACCTGCTGCACGCCGTTCATCAAAGCTTCGTCGTAGCTTTCGTAGAACAGATCCACCAAACAGGTGCCGTTCATGAGGGCGGTGCCTGTATCGGTGGCAATGGCATAGCCATACACAAACTTGCCATCGGTGCTGGTAATGTATACCTTGCTGCCATAGGGAATGAGGTTGGGGTTCACAGCCACGGTGCCATAACCCAGGCCCTTGCCGGAAGCACCACGGCCTCGGCTGGCGCTGTATCCGGTTGCCCGGCCGGTGTATACCGCTTTGTAGCTGCTGGGTACACCGTTTACCACCTCGGGGCCTTCCAGCGGGGATACAGGCGCCCCAGCCTTGTAGGCCTTGATGATGGTATTTTGAGGTGCACGGGTCTGCACCACACTCACCACCTGGCTGGACTCCACCACGCCGTCCACCACCCGTTCACGGCTGGTGATTTCGTTAATGCCTTCATAGCCCTGCTGCAGCACTTGGGTGCGATTTTTGTTTCGGAAATAAAGGCTGGTGTAAACATATTCCGTCTCGTAAGGAATGCTTTCCTCAACCACCGTATCCCGGTATTCCACCCGGTGCACAGTAATGGAGGTGTTTTCCTCCAGTTCGGTGTGCAGGCTGGGCTCGGTATAATCGTGCTCGCCCAAAGTCACACCGCATTGCGCCAGGGCTTCCTCCACGGTGCCGCTGGCAAGATTGACCACATAGGTCTGGCCGTCAGCCAATACAGAAACCGGCTGTGCCCGCTGGATGCTCAGGCTTGCCAGATTTCCGTTGTAGGCGGTGTAGTGAACATCGTCGTGTTCCTCCGCCACAATGCCCGCCAGGTTCATAAGCTCCTGGGGGTCCTGCACATAGGTCATCATGGTGTGGCTGGCTCCTTCGGAGTCGGTCACATTGACCAGGTGCAGCTCGTTGAACAATACATACAGAGTCAGTGACAGGCAGCACAGGGTGACCAGGCAGGCGCACACTTTGGCAAGCAGTTCCTTGCCAATGCCCTGCAAATGTTCTGTGGGTTTTGTCATAGTTTCTCCTATCTTTTCCATGCTTGGTGGGCAATGGCCGCCGCATCCCGGCAGCACTGGCAGTTCAAAAACATGGGCAAGAACTGCGCCCCTTCTAAAATCGCTGGAACCAGAACCATTTGTTCTCTCACCCACAAGGGGGGCGGGAACCAGCACTGGTGGCATTTTAGCAAACATAGCAGCAAATCGTCAAACAGTCTGAACCCTTGGTTTTTGTTCATATTTTTTTAAAATTTTATGAAATATATAACCACCTCACACAAATCTTTTTAAATCGCTCTTTTTCGTTCTTTTTCTCTTAAATACTCATGTTTTGATTTTTTTGTACAAACTAAAAAACTTTTTGTGCACCTATAAAAATTCTCAAATAACGCCCTGTCAGCCCTTTCCATTATGGTTTGGCAAGCCTGCTCTTAATCTGACAAAGAACATTTTTTGAGGGATTTCCGGTTATTTAAACATCCTTTTTAAGGGTCTTTATTCCTATCAACGAGATACAATCTCGCCCTCTGCTCCTTTCTGCGGGCTTTACATCTCCGTAAACGCTCCAGGCCCTGGTACAGCGTGGAGTGTCCTGTTTATCATAGCAGATATTGCCGTCAAAAATGGTCGTACCAATTCCCTTTTCCGCCACTAAATCCTGTTGTGAAAAAAGACCAGCTGCCCCACTAAGAGCGCGGAAGAGGCCCCATGGGAACAGCTGGTCTTTTTATTTTATTATATAATTATTATAATGTAAGAGCTTTTGCAAAACAGCCGTTACTCGTCCTGTGCGAGCAGATGGTTCCGCCGCCTACCACCACATCCTCCTGATAGAGCACCACCGCTTGACCAGGCGCCGCCATAGGCTGGGGGGTGTGGTATCGAATCTCTACCCGGCCATCCTCCAAAACCTGGGCGGTACAGGGCACCTCCGGCCCATGGTACCGGGTTTTGGCCCATGCCTGAATGGGGTGCTTGGGTGCCTCCATGGAGATCCAGTTAAACTGTTCTGCCAGAATCTGCGTTTCCACCAGTTGCTGGCGGGTGCAGAGTACCACCTGGTTTTCTTTCACCCGTTTGCCGCATACATATAGGGGCTCTGGTACTGCCAACCCCAATCCCTTGCGCTGGCCAATGGTGTAACCAATCAGGCCCTTGTGGCGGCCCAGCACCCGGCCTTCCAGGTTTACAAAATCACCCGGGGGGCTTTGCTCTCCCGTATAGCGGCAGATAAACTCCTGGTAGCGCCCGCCCTGCACAAAGCAGATATCCTGGCTATCTGGCTTATGGGCCGTGGTAAAGCCATACTCTGCTGCCAGCTGGCGCACCTGCTCCTTGCTGGTATACGCCCCCAGGGGCAGCACTGTATGTGCCAGCTGCTCCTGGGTCAAAAAATAGAGCACATAGCTTTGGTCCTTGGCCCGGTTGCGGCTTTTTTTCAGCAGCCAGCGCCCACTGTCCGGGTCCTGCTCAATGCAGGCATAATGGCCTGTAACCACCGCATCACAGCCCAGCATCTGAGCACGCTGGTACAATTTATCAAACTTCATAAAGCGGTTGCAGTCAATGCAGGGGTTTGGGGTATGTCCTTTTTGGTAGGCTTTTACAAACCGTTCCACCACCTGCCGGTTAAAATCCTGGGTGAAATTAAATACATAAAAAGGCATCCCAAGCTGATAGGCCACGCTGCGGGCATCCTGTGCATCGTCCAGGGTGCAGCAGGTTTTTCCCGAGCAGCTGGTCTGCCCTGGCTCGCCCTGATACAACTTCATGGTAACACCCACGCAGTCCCAGCCCTGCTGCACCATGCAGGCAGCAGCCACCGAACTATCCACACCGCCACTCATAGCCACCAACGCTTTTTTGCCCATTGTTATCGCACCCTTCCCATTAAAACCTATTTTCATACTAGGAATGTTATATGGGATTGCACAATTTGTCAAGTGTCCTTCGGTTCTTTGCCGCAAAATCTTTTGCCGTGTGATGGCCCAGTTTGCCGTCCGCATCGCTCTGCAAAAATGCCCCCTGCCAGTATACTCCGTAAAAATAACCAAGAAAAAATCCCCCATGACCCAGGCAAACAGCGCTGCATCAGGGGGGATTTTTTGTAAAAACAACGGACTCACAGGCTTTTCACTTAAAATAAGGAACAGGCTCCTGTCCTTATTTTGTCTGCCGCACTGCAAGTCATTCCGCAGATGGGACACCCAAGCCCCTTGGCTTTTTCTGTTTTGTACAGAAAGGATTTTGTGACATATTCATCGGTTAAGCTGCCAATAAGGCGGAACCTTTCCCCCTTTGCTTCAGGCAACTTGCTGGCAACGCACTGCCACCCGGTTGTTGCCGTCAACGGTGCAGGTAAACAAGGTAAGCGCCCACTGGCTAACTTTCATGGCTTCCACACTGGTGGAAGCCAGCTGTTCTATCTCTGCAACTTCATATTCAAACACATTTCCCTCAGTGTCTGTAAAAAAGACACTATCCCCGTACCGCAATTTCCGCAAGGTGCCAAAATGACTTCTATAATTATGGCCTGCAATCACCAGATTGTTTTGATAGGCCGAACCTGCGTACCGGCAGGGAGACAATTTAAGGTTTGCATCGCTGCATTCGCTCATAAAAGGGAGCAATAATTCTAAATCCGGAATGTAAATTTTACCAATGTATTGATGCCCGTCAATCATAACAACTGGCATTTCCATATCTGGGTTTGTTACATAAAACGGCAGGCCCATTACCCCACCGTCGCCAACATTCCCGTATGCCTGCTGGCCTTCACGGGGAATTTCTCTATGATTTGATAATCATCCCAAATATTGTAACACAATAAAAATCCCGAAAGCAAAATCAGAAACAACCCAAGCAGCATTAGCCCTGTTCCTATCTTGCTTACTCTACTTTGCTTCATCACAATCGCTGCCCTTTTTTCGGATTTTCCAGCCCACCAACAACAATACTAAACCACACACAGAAAAAAGCGACACAGGCCACCACAGCTGCCCTGTTTGCGGAAGTACCGCCTGGGCAGCTGTGCCAGATGCTCCCTGCCCAGGTTGATTGGGTGTTTGCTGCCCGGGCTCATTCGGTGCTTGCTGCCCCGGTTGATGTGATGTTTGGGAAATGGGGTGATAGGTGTTTTTTACCGTAATAACCCCCATATTGCGCACGGCTGTTACCGTATAACCCGAAGCAATATCTCGCTCTACCAAATGCCACTGTGCATTGCTTGAAAGATTTCTCCATATGTAATTCCAGTTGTTTGCTTGATTCAGCTCAACGGTGCTGTACTCCTCGCCGTTTTGATAAAGGGTTACTGTAATCGAAGAAGGCCGGTACTGCTCATACCCTGCGTCCTTCCATACCTTTACTGCGGATAAATCCATGATTTCATCCGTTCGCATCCTTACGGAATTTTTTATGCTAATCGTTGGATTGTAGTCCAACGAATCGCCATCCTCATCCAAATAAGGCAATGATATTAATGTTGCCGCAGGTGCATACAAAATTTCATCTTCCGCAACCGGCTTACCCACCAGCAAAAACAAACCTTCCTGTAAGTCCTCAAATATTGCGGTTCCCTCCTGATCTGTTTCTACGATTGAAACAGGTTCAATGGGGCTGTTTTCCGCCGCTTGATGAATCAGGTAGGATTCCAGCGTAACTGCCCGGTCAAACCAGCTTTCCTCGCTTGTATCCATACTCATGGAAACACCGGCATCCTCAAAATCCTGTTCAACCTCAAATTCATCGTTTTCATCCAGGTTTGCCACTTGATAAAGATAGAATTCTACCCCTTCAAGAGACTCCTCACCGGTTTGATTTTGTATGGTCAGAGACATATCCTGTTCTCTACCCATTTCTTCGTCCGCAAAAACAGCAAGGGAAATCTGCGTGTGCAGCATCAGCAATGCTGCTGCCAAACATCCGCACCCGAATTTTTTCAAATTCATTCCTCTTCCACCATCCTTTTCTGTTTCCGCTTATTTTTGCCGCCAGGCTTTCTCATCACCCAAGCCAGCATAATTAAAAAAATGGGAACCGCAGCAAAGGGAGCCACCAGCATCGGCTCTATCTGTACAGCATCTCCTGTTATGTAAAGGTCGCCGGAATCGCTGATGTTTGCAATACGGTGGCCTCGAACCAGCAGCCGATGTGTGTTTATTCCATAAGGTGTACAGGTTACCAAGGTGCAGTAATCCTTACCAGGTACAATGCCCAGTTCCGATAATCCTCCGGCTCCACAATGCGTATCTGATCCACCTCGTAGGTTAAAGTTTCGTTCAGTGTTTTTAAAACAAAGATATCCCCTTCTATCAGCTTATCCAAATCGCTAAACAATTTGGCCGAAGGAAGCCCTCGATGCCCAGATAATACGCAGTGGGTGCTCTCTCCGCCCACCGGCAGGGAAGATCCAGCTATGTGGCCAACGCCCGCCTCCAGCACAGCATCACTGGTTCCGTGATAAACTGGCAATACACAGCGGATGGACGGAATTTCAATATAAGACATTACCTGGGTTACATTCAAAAGAGCCTGGTATTCTTCGTTTTCTTGTTCACTCAGCACAAATGACATGGTCGAGCGCTGTGCAAGTTTTTGGTTGTAGAGGTTTGCTTGCTGTAAAAGTTCTTGGTATTCATCTTCTTTCAGGTTGGACACTTGCGCAGAATAATCCGCTACCGCACGGGACTGGTGCAGCGAATTATAGTAATCGCTGGCCGTAGGATACAAAAGAAAGCCCAGACCAATGAGAAATCCCACAAGGAGCAAATAATTCGATCGCTTTTTCTTCATTCAATGTTCTCCGTATACCTGTACAAAGCAATGCAAATTCAACGGGTATTGCCTTTGGGAATCAGTTTGCTTGATTGTACATACCAATATTTATAAAATCCATAAGCCAGGAGCAAGGACAACTTCGTATGCAGCACCCCCATACGAAGCTCTCCTTGCTCCTGCAATAAAATATTGCCGGAGCTTTTGGGACAATCGGCGCACCGCTGATTTTAAAAGCAGAAGGGTGCTCGCTTTAAATCAAAGGATACTTGCAAAACGCAGGACATCAATCATCCAATATCCTCGTCGTTCATGCGCCTTTTAACAACCAGAGCTACAACGGTTCCCAACACCAGAGCAGAACCAATTACATAAAAGATGGTGGTACCAATGCCACCGGTACTGGGCAGGGTGCTGCCGGGAAGGTTCACGATGGTAACCTCCAGCTCTCCACTAACTCCGTTGTAGGTCATGTTTTCATCGTCACTGCTAAATTCCTTGGAGTCCGGATTGAAGCTGACGGTAAACTCAATGGGGTCAATCTTGTTGTATCCGTTGGGTGCCGTGACTTCGGTCAGGGTGTAGGTGCCTTCACCCAAGCCGGTGAACTTCATTACACCGTTATCGTCCACTTCGCCCTGAACATCTGTTTGAGTCTGGCTTTCGCCCTTTAAGGTTACAACCACTTCTTTTTTGTATTTTGTGGTGGTACTTGCGTAACTTCCTTCTGTACCAGGGGTAGGTTCCTCCATGGTATAGGTGCCATCGGTCAATTTGTAATAGGTGCCAGCTGCATTATCTTCTGTAAACACCAGCTCGGTAACAAGCACCTGTTTACTCCGGTACCGCTCAAAGCGAACACTGCACCTTGCAGTCTTGCTGCCTCTTCGTTGGTTTTGGTAATGGCCAATGCGGTGGTGTAGGTTCCGCCTCAGCCGCAGGACAGCCGCACTGACAGGCGCAGGCAGGTGCCTTTTCTTCCTTCTTTTTACCAAAACCAAATAGTCCCATACCACAAACCTCCTAAAATTATAGCAGCAAATTAAATGCCAGGCAAAACGCCCAGCAGCCAATCAACAGCGCATCAAAAAACCTTTGTTACACCAACAGAAACTGAATCACATTGAAGAAATAGCCCACAATAATAATCCCTACGGTGCAGATAGCAACAAAGGCGGCCAGCAGTTTAGGCTTTACGGCCTTTTTCAGCATAATCATGGAAGGCAGGCTTAAAGTAGTAACAGCCATCATGAAAGACAAAATTGTACCCAGGCCCGCACCCTTAAACAACAAACTCTCCGCCACAGGAATTGTGCCAAAGATGTCAGCATACATGGGAATCCCCACCAAAGTGGCCATGATAACAGCAAAGGGATTATCGCTGCCCAGAATCGCCTCTACCCACTCCTGGGGAAGTACATTGTGGATAAAGGCGCCAATGCCTACGCCGATAAAGATATAAGGGGCAACTTTTTTGATGGTTTCCAGCAGCTGTTCTTTTGCAAAGCGCACTCGGTCGTGGCGGGTCAGCTGCTGACCTTCTGCTTCAATGCAGGGGGCATTTTTAATAAAGTCCTCTACATAGCGTTCCATTCCCAGTTTTTCCAGCAAAGCACCGCCGATAATGGCAATAACCAAGCCGAGAACAACATACAAAACCGCTGTTTTTGCACCAAAGATGCTCATCAGCAGAACCAGAGAACCCAAGTCCACCATTGGGGAAGAAATCAGGAAGGAAAATGTGACGCCCACCGGTAAACCTGCGCTGGTAAAGCCCATAAAAAGAGGAATAGACGAGCAGGAGCAAAACGGGGTGACCGTGCCCAACAGTGCCGATACCGTGTTGGCACCAATGCCGTGAAACCGCCCCAGAATTTTTTTCGTGCGCTCCGGCGGAAAATAGCTTTGAATATAGGAAATTCCAAAAATCAGTACCGAGAGCAGAATAAAAATTTTAATCGTGTCATAGATGAAAAATTGCAGGGCCCCGCCGGGGATGCTGTTAAGGGATAAGCCCATTGCGGTCAGCACATTGCCGATTAGGGCATGGAGCCATTTCATACCAAGAATCTGATCTTGGAAGAACAGCCAGATTGTACGAATCGCTTCCATAAAGAGTTCTCCTTTTGCCGAACAAATAGTTCTAATTTTTTCGATTTAATGTTCTGAATAAAAGCCATCGGCTGGACGATGGCTTTTATTTTTGGCAAGTGCAGTCGTTTTCGCCGCAACTATTCTTTTGGGTCAGAACCTGCAATAGTTGTTTTGCATACTGGCTGCCCTCATCGCTGATTCCGTAATGTGTCCATTTGCCTTCTGCCCGGCCAACCACAACACCCGAATCACACAAAATCTTCATGTGATAGGATAAGGTCGATTGGCTGATATTCAGTTTTTCCAGCAGAACGCAGGAACACTTTTCGCCGCTGCGAAGTTGTTCCAAAATTTGCAAACGGTTCACATCGCAAAAGGCTTTAAAGACTTTTGCATCCGCAGCGTAATCGTGCATACTTCCACCTCACTCAAATCCATTTTATTCGATTGATTTATAGTATATACATCAAATCGAAAAAAGTCAATATAGAATCACCAAGTGATGCCAGCCTTCATTTTAACACTCCATATGAATCTGACCCTTACCAAAGGGCCAGATGGGCACAACATTTTATTTTTCGGCTGCCGTTAATCGTGTTGTTTTAATCACCATGTAGATTGAAAAACCTGCCTGAGCTATTTTTGCGCAGCATCAGGGTGGTTCTTATCTGTTTCGCCCCAGGTGGTTCCCTCGATGGAACTAAGGCAGCACCGCATAATTCCAGGCGGTGGAGTGCGCCGAAACAATTTTTGTGAGACAAGCCAAAAGCACAACCCCTTTGTCTTGCTGTTCATTTACCTGGGCGCCTTTAATTTTTTCAAGATTTAACTGCTTTTACACAATAGAAAATATGGAGAAACGGGTTGAAAAAAAGATTTGCTATTCCATGAATGAACCAGCCCGGCATAATAGAGCCGCCGGCTTTTTAAATTCTGGTGTGTATCACTTGTTTCTTGCTTCTTTTGAGATAACAAAACAGCCCATTAGCATAAAACAAAGAACAATAACGGAGTACATCAAAAAAACGGCAGATTATCTAATTATTTATATAGAAAATTATGATGATTTTTGCTAAAATAAGGCATACAAATTATGCGGGAGGAGCGAAAATCGTGAAGTTTATTTTCAGTGAAAGCGGTTGGACTTATTTCGAGCGGTTAGCCTATCGGGGTGTAATCGGCCTGTTCTATGACACTACCTTGCAGGGCATGCTGGCATACTTCATCTTTTTTGTGTTTGTTGTATTTGCTGCCATTGGAATGTTTGCAACCCTTAAATGGTTGTTTACCCGAAAGAAAAAACGCAGAAACTATTATTAAACAAAGAAAAGCCTCACCAAGTTGTGAGGCTTCAGCTTGTAGAAAAACCTGCTTTGGCAATCAGACCAGAGCAGGTTTTTGGTTTGTAAACAAGAAGGAAGATGGAAAAAGCAGCGAAATGTTGGGCGTATTTTCGCGCAATCTGGACCGTTTGCCG
>CALWNE010000030.1 GCA_944382705.1 uncultured Allofournierella sp. | reverse complement strand
CTGCAAGCTGGTTGGCCCCTGCGGCGAGGTGGAGCTGAAGGAAGGCGTAATTGTGGCAAAGCGTCACATCCATGTAACCCCTGAAGATGCCGAGAAGATGGGCGTGCAGGACAAGGAAATTGTAAAGGTAGCCTGCGGCAACGAAGGCCGCAAGCTGATTTTTGATGATGTTGTGATTCGTGTGAGCGAGAAGTTTGCTACCGCCATGCACATCGATACCGACGAGTCCAACGCTTGCCTGGGTGCCAGCGAGGGCGAAATCGTAAAGTAAGTTAAAAACCCTTGCATTAAACAACCTGAGAGATTGTAAAAGTCTCTCAGGTTGTTTTTGTTTGCCTCTTTGTAAGGAGGCTGCTTTATAAAAAAGCTGCTGCCCGGCAAAAGCCAGGCAGCAGAAAAAAGATATTATGCAGAGGTGTGGGCGCTGGATTTAGCTGTTTTTTCCTGTTTCCAGCGGCGGATGATTGCTGCAACACCCCACACAATCAGACCGGCGGCAATGGTGTTTTCTGCAATCAGAATAAACCAGTAGTTTGCAAAGGGCAACTCTCCAACCACGGTTCCGTGCACAATGCCATTCATTGCATTGGAGTTTACAGTGGTATAAAGGATATGCTTGAGTGCCTGACGGGCATAGTACTGAGAGGCGGGGTTGGTAATATCCAGAGGTGCATCTACCATAAAGCCGGTAAGCTTAAGGTCGCCGCCGGCACGAATGCACTGCTCGGTGTCCATAACGCCGCCACTGTCGTAGTCGGTGATAACGGTGCCGTTAAAGCCCCATTCGTTGCGCAGAACCTGCGTAATAAGGTTGTAATCACCGCCAGACCAGGTGCAGCCTACACGGTTAAATGCGCTCATTACAGCTGCAACAGCAGGAATTTCCACAGTGCTTTGGGTATAGGTTTCGGTCTCCTGATCGTAGTTTTGTACCATAATTTCGGTCGTGGTGCGTTCCTCAATGCAGGTTTGGAAGGGCTTTAGGTAAATTTCACGAATAGCCTGCTCATTGGAGAAGGTGGCTAAGTGGCTGCGGTGATCTTCCTGATCGTTTAGCGCAAAGTGCTTAATGTAAGCATACACGCCCTTTTCGGCACAAGCGTTTACGGCCTGTACAGCCAGCTCGCCAGACAAAAATCCATCCTCAGAGTAATACTCAAAGTTGCGGCCTGCAAAGGGAGTGCGGTGAATGTTCATAGCAGGTGCATACCAGCCGCTGATTAGGCCGATATAGGTGTGGTTGCCCCAGTTGCCGTCGGCGGCCAGAGCGTCTTCGCCTACATAGTATCCGTGCAGGTAGGAGTTTTCACGGTTCCAGCTAGCAGCCAGATTGGTGGCGCAGGGATAGGTGATGGAATAGGGTTCGTGGGTAATACCGCCTTCATTCAGGCCAGAGGGGCCGTCGTAGTCGATGGCACGGGGCTTGCCAATGTTTGCAGAAGCCAGGGTCTGATAGCCGCCATTCAAGATAATGGACTGCAGCTCGCTGGCCTCCATTTGGTTGATGAGCAGATCCCAGCCGCCTTCAGCTTCCACCTCGTCAAAATCACGGCCGCGAAAATCAATCAGCTCCAGGTCGCCGTTTTGGCCAAAGCTGCCAGCCATAGAAGCAGCTTCTTCCTCGCTCATGGGATTCAAAGCAGCAGCAGCGCCTTTGCTTTGAAGCACATTTTTAATTTCGTCAGAAATTTCCACTTCCCAGGTGTAGCCATTCTTTTCGCTGAATTCGCTCTTTCGTTTGCTATCCTGGTTGCCGTGAGTAACGGGATAGGTTCCAACCCAGTCCTGACGGCTCAGGTACTTGCTTCGGGGGGTCAGCTCGTCGTAACTTGCATGGTCGAACTGATTGGTTACGGTGGTGCCGTTGGAAGATACAGCATAGGTTACATTGTCTATGCCGCCGTTTTGAGTGTATTCATAGACCCATTTACCCACAAAATCAGCATTGGGCACACCAAACAGGTTATCGTTTTCTACGCCATTGTAAGCTAGGAAATTATTGTTGGCCGCGTGAGCATTCTCGGCTGCAGTCAACAAGTAATCGCCAGCTTCCAGAATGTAGGTTTTAGCGTTTACATCATCATAAGAAATGAAATCCTTACGGTTTACGGTAATGGTTACAGTCTCGGAGCTGCCAGGCTGAAGCTCGCCAGTTTTTTCAAAGCCAACCAGAGATACGGCAGACTTTTCCACATAGTTGTCCTTATCGTACTGGGTGTAAGGTGCGTTGAGGTACAGCTGGACCACATCACGGCCAGCCAAAGAGCCAGTATTGGTTACAGTAACGCTAACTTTGATATCACCGTTATCGTCCATAGCGCCCATGGTAAAATCAGACCACTGAAATGTGGTATAGGACAAGCCAAAACCAAAGGGATACTGAACGGTATCGGCATAGGTGTACTCGCCAGCATTGCCCTGGCCGGTCATCTTATCGTAATAGCGGGTTTCGTAGTATTTGTAGCCAACATAGATGCCTTCATCGTAAAAGACACCGGCCTCTACATCCTGGCCGTTGTTTACCAGCATCATATCGCCCATATTCTGCATAGCGGGGGCAGAGAACATATCATAGGCGAAGGTATCCACCAGATGGCCAGAGGGATTTACTGCCCCGCTGAGCACATCCACAATGGAGCGGCAGGTGTCGCCGCCGGCACCGGGAGCCCACAGAACAGCAGAAATGTTGGGGTAATTCTGGATCCAGCCCAGCTCAAAGGCATTGTTGGTGTTTACAACAATAATGACATTGTCAAAATTGGCATTGAGATAGTCGATTACCTCCAGTTCTACCGAGTCCGGTTCCAGATAGTGCTTATCCTTGTCGGCATCGGTGCTGGCCCAGTCGCCCATATAGCGTGCCAGGTCACGGCCTTCGCCGCCGGTGCGTGCAATAAAGAATACAGGAGTAGTGCCAGTGGCCTCATCTTTGGCAGTTTGCGGAATGGCAGAAATAGGCGCTTCGTTGATGGACCAGTCCTCTGCACCGCCGTACATGATTGCACCGCCGCCGCGGGTATAGGTGGAGTGATTGTCCGAATAGAATTTCCACAGTGATTCGTTGATGGAAAAACCCTCTTCCAGCAAAGCGGTACGCATATCACTGGAAATGGTGCTTACGCCCGAACCGGTACCGCCCGCCAGCAGGTCAACAGAAGAAGCGGAAAAAAGGCTCAGCTTGCTGCCAGCAGCCAAGGGCAGGCCTTTTCCTTCTTCGGCCTTGTTGTACAGCAGCACAAAGCCCTCGGCACCGGCCTTGCGGGCATATTCCTGTTCCAATCGTTGCAGTTCGCTGGAATCGGTAATATCCCGGGTATAGTAGGTGGAATCCACATCCTGGGCAGCTGTGTTTTTACTGAAGTCGGTTTCGCCAAAAATATCTCGCAAAACCAGATCATACCGGGTGGTGGTAATGACGGAAAGTGCGATGGAAAATGCCAGCAAAATAGCCAGCAAGGGGGTTAGAACGCCGGTGAAAGCCTTGGCGCTCATGCGTTTCTTTTGCTTTCTTTCGTTTGCCATAAATTCCTCCGGATTATCGTAATAGAATGCAAAGAATGGACCGAAAAAACCCAGCGGCAGAGTAAAATGCTGTGCAGTTTTTTCAAAGATGATTAAATGGCCTGTTCCTCCTCAAACAGACCCCATGCATTCACACATAGAAAATAAATTTATAAACAAAAATATTTAATATGCAATGAATAACTAGTGTGAATATAACAAAAAGCAGCACCCAATTACAACGGGTGCTGCTTATTTTGCATATTTTTTTCGTAAATTGTATGAAACTAAGGCATGGGTTTATCGGAGAAACAGAAGGGTGAGTTCAAACAGCTGATTTTCGGCTTTTACCGAAAGTGTGCCCTCGTACTTGTGAGCAATCATGCGAATGCTTTGCATGCCAAATCCATGATAATTTTTATCCGGTTTTGTGGTAACAGGAAGTTCGTTTTTAAAGGTAATAGATCCCTGATAGTAGTTTTCAGCCTGTACACAAATCCAGGGGCCGCGCTGCTGCACATTTAAGGAGATTACCCGCTGGGAGAGGTTTTCCAGCTGGTTTACTGCTGTAAGGGCATTATCCAGGATGTTGCCGAATAGGCAGTAGGCATCTGCACCGTCCATGAAGGAGAGCAATTGACCATCGACCATGCAGGTAAGACGGATGTTGTGCTGCTGGCAATAAAGATTTTTTTCGGTAAGCAGAACATCCAAAAATTTATTTCCGGTTTCAATTCGTGAGTCATATAGAGCGATGCTTTGGCGCAAATCATCCACAATTTGCCGGGCAGGTGTATCCATGTCAGCGGCAAGGGCATTTAGTTTATAGTGAATGTCGTGAAATTTTATATGAATAAGCTCCATGGTTTCTTTGGATATGTTGTACTGTTTTTCGCTTTGCCGTACAACATATTCAAGATGCTCTATATGCTGTTTTAAATCCCTTTGTTCGATGGTACGGCAGATGAGCATAAGCACCACAAGACAGCACAAAACCGAGAACAGGTTGCTGGATTGGCGCAAAACAAAGTATTCCGCCAATTCAAAAGAGTTGCTGAACCCTGTTTGCAGCTTGGAAAAATAAATATCCTCCACAGAACATAGCACCACGGTAATAAACAGGATAAGGGCAGAAATCAGAACTGCCCAGCGATCTACCTTCCAGCTGGAAACCATGCCAATAATCCGCCGGATAAAGCAAAGATACAAAAGCCCGGCGGCAGAAAAAAAGAACAGGTAGTAAATCAAGGAGCGATACTGGAACAGTGCAGCTTCCAGAGTGGGGCAATAGGCAGTTGCATAGCATGACAGGATTAAAAACAGTTTGTAGCAGATGTTTTGCGCAGCATAGGCAAGACTGCAGCGGAACAGGATGGTTAAAAAGCTATGGGCAAAGCATACATACACCTGTAGCACAGTGGCGGCAAACAATAAAGTATAAATCAGGATTCGACCTAAAACGGTTTCGCCCCAAATTGGGTACACCATTGCCACTCCAAACGAAAAAACCAGAATAAGCCCAAGCCCTACGGCCGCTTTTTGCAAAAAACGAGGAGAGCGAGTCAGGTGAGCGGTTGTAAGAAGATAAAAGCAATAGATGGAAAACAAAAATTCCAAAATAATATGCTTGTAAGCAAACAAAGTGTGCGACATAACTTTACCCCTCTGCCAGCCCGGCGGCATACCAGTTTGCTAATTCATTTAAAAAGGCAGCCCGCCTGGGGCGGCTAATTTGCAGAATATGCTCACCAACCTGAACAGTGTTACCTTTTACACGCACCACAAATTTGGGGTTGACCAGATAACAATTGTTGCACCTTAAAAAACCATACGGCCGAAATTGCTGCTCCACAGCAGAGAGCGAGCCGCTCATTTCGATGCAATCACCTACTAGATGGTAGTGTAGCCGGTGGTTGGTTACCTCCACATATTGCAATTTATCAGTAGAAAATCGATACAACCCGCCGGGGCTGTTTAATGTAAAGGTGCGTTCCTCGCTAAAGGTGTAAAGGGCCAGTGCTTTTTTGAATTTAAGCGAAAAGTCAAAATAGCTTACGGGCTTAATTAAAAAGCTGACAGCATCCACCTCGTAACCCTTTAGTGCGTATTGTGCCAGACTGGTTACAAACAAGATGGAGATATTTTTGTCGTACTCCCGCAGCTGCATGGCAGTGCTCATGCCGTCCTTTTGGGGCATCTGAATGTCCAGCAAAACCACGGCATACTGGGATTGATATTGCTCCAGAAAGTCCTGTCCATTGGAAAAATGCATAACACGAAATGTTTGTCCAGTGGCTACAGAATAGTCTGCAATGTATTTTTTAAGCTGCTCTACAACCAGGGGGTTGTCCTCAACAATAGCAATGTTCCGCATGGTAGTTCTCCTGTTCATGGCTCAAAGTAATTTTGTATGAGTTTCACCTGGGATACACAAAAATAATGCACAAGTCACAATATATGTTTCCACTTGTTGCGGTGTTTTGTAATAGTGTATCATTTGATTTTGGATTTGTCCAGGTGAACCAGATTTATCGATATAACAAAACAAGCCAAGCAACTTTGATTGGATGAATACTGTTTTTGGATAAACAATGCGCTGCCGGCGACCGCCGATTTTAAATTCTAATAGGGGGTACAGCTGCTTGAATAAAGGGTAAATGAAGCAATAAAAATAAACCGCTGGTGAAATTGCTCCCGGCGGTTCATTTTGTATCGATATAAGCTTAGGGAAGCCACTATCATAAAGGTGGAAAGATAGCTTAGTTCACAAAAAGGCTGAATCCAGCAAAGAAAAGAGGGGAACATCCCCTGAATCCTCTGACAATCCTCCAACGGATGATAGAAGCTTAATCTGAGTGGGAAGCCCTGAGTGTAACAGCCCCCAATGCACAAGTATTTTATACAAAAGAAAAAGCTTTGGAAACACACAATTTCCAAAACTTTTTGTGGTGGAGATAAGCGGGATCGAACCGCTGACCTCTTGAATGCCATTCAAGCGCTCTCCCAGCTGAGCTATACCCCCATATTCAATTGCAATCTTGTTGACTGCTTGATTATTATAACAGCTATTAGGCGCTGTGTCAATCATTTTTTTAAAATAACATAGATGAAAAACAAAAAAGAAATCAGAAACACCTGGGTGCAAGTTGTAGGAGGTTGATGTAAAATCCATGAGAGGGGAGAGGGGAACTGGGAGGTTGCAGCGTGTGGGAGAACAGACTGCTGGAGAAAATAAAAAAGGGATGGAAACGGGTATGAAAAAAATTGAAATTTCTGCAAAAAAGTGATTGACATTTAAAGTGGTTTGCGATATACTAATAAAGCACTCACGAGAGAGCACAATACATAGGGGTATAGCTCAGTTGGTAGAGCAGCGGTCTCCAAAACCGCGTGCCGAGGGTTCGAATCCTTCTGCCCCTGCCATCAAAAACCTGTAAACAAATCCGTTTACAGGTTTTTTGTTTTGGTAGATGTGAACCTTGAAAGGGTTCCACACCAAACAAAAAAGAACCGATTCATCTAAGATAGAAACCAAACACAAGGGGCAAACAAGAGGAACACAGGGGCTTGCCAGTCTGGTGAAAAGTGCTTATTTTGGACTTTATAGCAGCCCAATCCTACAAGATTTGATAAGCTGTACAGTAAAGGAATTGGCGGCGGTGCAGAATTTAAACGAAGTGAAACAATGAAAAAAGGCCCTCGCTCTTGCAAGAGCGAGGGCCTTTTACATCCCTACATCAGTCCGAAAAAAGCCGGGCAGAGCTTTTGGGGGGGCTGATTAGATCAGGGGGATAATGTTTTCTTGGTTGAAACCGGACTGAAAGAATTCTGAAACCTTACAGAGAAGCGGCAATGGTGGCACACAGACCATCCAGCTCCTGGCGGTTTTCTTCGCTCATGGAGGAGCGAATGGCCACCATGGGCTCCAGCTGGTTCATATTTTTCATTTCAGCCAGCAAAGCCTGCATCTGCTTGCCGCAGGAAGGTGCCCAGCTGCCGTTCTCAATCAGAGCAACGGTGCGGTTTTGCAGGCTCAAAGCCTGCATATCATGCATCAGATTATGAATAGCGGGGTAAACACCGTTATTATAGGTGGGGCTTGCAATCACCAGATGGCTGCAACGAAACACCTCACTGATGAGGTAAGAGATATCGGTTTTGGAAACATCATACACAGCCACATTGCGCACACCCTGCTGAGCCAGCTGGTGAGCCACATAGTTGGCGGCGTTTTCGGTGTTGCCATACATAGAACCATAGAACACAGCCACGGCCTGTTCCTCAGGCTGGTAGCGGCTCCACAAATCGTATTTATTCAGCAGATAACCCAGATTGGAACGCCAGATGATGCCGTGCAAGGGGCAGATGGTTTTGATTTCCAGGCCGGACAGCTTTTTGAGTGCTGCCTGAACCTGAAGGCCGTACTTGCCCACGATGTTGCCGTAGTAACGGCGGGCTTCCGGCAGCCACTGCTTGTCCAGATCCAGTTCATCGTCAAACATGGCGCCATCCAAAGCGCAGAAGCTGCCGAATGCATCGGCAGAGAACAAGGTGCAGCTGGTCTGGTCGTAGGTGACCATTACTTCGGGCCAGTGAACCATGGGCGCAAAGAAGAATTGCAGGGTATGGCTGCCCAGGCAGAGAGTATCCTTTTCTTTTACTTCCAGAGTGCGGTTGGTCAGGTCCAGATCTTTGTGGAACTGCTTGAGGATGGTAAAGGTCTTGGCATTGCCGACCAGAATCATGGAAGGATAGCGCTGCATCAACTCCACGATGGAAGCGCAGTGATCGGGCTCCATGTGGTTGAGAATCAGGTAGTCCAGAGGACGGCCGTTCAGACTGTGGCTCACATTTTCCAGAAACAATTGACCAATGGAAGAATCAACCGTGTCCAGAACAGCGGTCTTTTCGTCCAGAATCAGGTAAGAGTTGTAGGAAACACCCTGAGGAATCGGGAACAGGTTTTCGAACAAGGTCAGACGACGGTCGCTGCCGCCCACCCACAGGATATCGTTTGCAATCGAACGCGTACAATGCATAGAAAAGCTCCTCTCTTAGATTGAAAACTAAGCTGTTATAAAGATACTATGATTTACCCCAAAAGGCAAGAAAAAATCCGGCTTTTAAGGCGATTTAGCAAAAAAAAGACGCAGATTTTTGTGCAGGTCTCAAAAAAGGCTGCACTGGTTAAACCAGATGCAGCCCGCCTTTGGCGCCATGCTTTAAAGTGTAAAGGGCCTGATCGGCCTTTTTGTTGAGTTCCAGATAGGGAACAGGCTGCCGGTGGTTAAAGGCAACACCAATGCTGTATGAAAGTTGAATTTCATGCTCCCCAATCTGCACGGGGTTTTTAACACATTGGGCGATGTGGTTCATTCGCTGCTGTACCTGTTCCGGTGTGCAGTTTATCATCATCATTAAAAATTCGTCACCGCCAAAACGGCACAAATAGTCCTTTTCGCCCACAGTCTGGGCCAAAAGCTGTGCGGTAAACACAATCGCCTGGTCGCCAACATGGTGGCCATATTGGTCGTTGATTTTTTTGAAATCATCAATGTCCAGAATGCCCAGATAAAGCGGTGCGTTGGGAGCGTACTCGGTGGTTTTTTGGTAGTATCGCTCAAACATACTTCGGCTGGGGAAACTGGTGAGCACATCGCCCTGGGGCAGTAAGTCCACGCTGATATGCATAAAGTTCAGGATGTTATCATGCTTATCATAAATAGGAACCACATAGTTCAGATCGTGGTTTACATACCGCCCACCCTGCTGCACATGGGTTTCATAAGAAAAGGATTGCCGCTGGTTGAGCCACTGCTGCATCAGCGAAAAATCATCCAGAGTCAGCCGGCTTCGCATCAATTCAAACAGGTTGCGCTCCTGCTTGTCCAGATAAAGGCAGTTTTGAGCAGCTTCGTTGACAAAAACAATCTGACCGTCCCCATCGGAAATTAAAATTTTGCTGGGTACATGATGCAGGTAAAGGTTTAACTTCTGCCGCTCGTATTCGGCGGTTTTCATGGCACTGATGTCCATAATGGTAACATACCAGCAGTCGTTGACCTTGTCATAAGAGGCGGTATCGTGAATATACAAAATGCGGCCATCTTTATGGCGCATCCGGTATTCAAAATCCAAATCTTCGCCCTTGGCAATGCACTGGGAAACCTCCTTTAAAATTTGAGATACATCGCTGATGACCAACGAAGCAAAACGATTTTGAAACAGCTCATCCACTTCCGAACGGGTGTAGCCTACGATGGAATAAAAATAGTCGTTGGCATACAGGATGGTGGAATAGGAATCGTTTTTGCAGTAAAGAACACCCGCCTTAATTTTGTTTAAAATGTTCCTTTTTTGCTCGTCAAGCACTAGGGAATTCATGGCCTGGGGTACCTCCTGAGGATTGATAAAACAGTCAAAGTCCGGGGATAGGGCAAAAACCTGCCCACTGCAAATAAAATCAGCCGCTCCTTTGCTAGTGCAAACGAACGGCTGATTTTTTGGAGCTGAAGATCGGACTTGAACCGACGACCTGCTCATTACGAGTGAGCTGCTCTACCAACTGAGCCACTTCAGCAACTTGACAACACCGGGTTTTACCAGGGTGGGCAAGTAATATAATACCGAAAAAAATATATCCCGTCAAGAGGCAGTTTCATTTTATGGCAGATTTCCCCGGTTTGGCTGGGCGGGGCGTGTGGCTGGGGTGCAGTGCCAGCAACACGATACAGCAAACCCAAAATACCACCAGGGCTGCGTCCGGCGCACAGCGCAGCCGGGGAATGACCTGCGGGGCCAAGGTGCTTACAGCCGCTTGTGCGCCGGGTATTTGGCCCGCAAGCAGTTTAAACAATCCCACACTTAGCACAAGGTGTACCGGGCGCACCGCCAGCAGAGGAAGCAGCGAAAGCTCCGGCGCTGTAAGGGCTCGTACCTGGAGAAGGACCGAAACGCTTTGCAAACTGAGTACACCACAGCAGCCCAGCAGCCCAAGGCTGCCTCCCAGCGTTGCAAACGCCTGGCAGCCGCCCGTTACCTCCAGCAAACCTGCAAGCGCTGCACGCAGGGCAGGATGAGCGGGCAATAAAGGCGTAAGGCTGCCCTGCAAGGCAGAAAAAAACAGTACAAACCCGCACACATTCAGGCTGGATTTCAGGGCGCTGGCCATTGCCAAAGGCAGGCTGGGGGCGGCGTGCTCCTGCGCAATGGGCCTGGGGGCGGTACCAGCCGGTTGGCGGGACATGAGCTGTGCTGCAACTGCGCCTGCCACCAGATTGGCTCCCAGCAAAGCCAGCCACAGGCATAAGCCAGCGGCGGGGCGTCCCAGCATCAGCATACCCACCGAGGTAACCACAAAGGCAGGACCGGACCCCACCGAACAAACCAGTAGCACCGAGCCATCTCGGCGGGAGATGTCTCCCTGTTGATACAGCTGGGAAACAGAAGCTGCCGCCACCCCAAAACCTCCCAGCCAGCCAAGCAGCAGCGCACTGCCGGCTTTGGATGACTGGATACCTAAAATCCCATGGGTGTAAGGCAGGGCAATAATTCCTAACCAGTTGGAAAGCGGACTGGCGATGATTAAATGAGACACCACAAAAAACGGAAACAGCGCAGGCAACACACTGCGGTAGCACAGCGCAAAACCGGCCTGCACCCCCTCCACGCTAAGCTGGGCCTGCAAACAAAGAAGGGCAAGCATGCCCACCGAGGCAACGCCCCAGGCAATGCCCCAGACGCTGGCAGCGGTGAGAGAGGGTTGGTTCGATTGGTTCATAGAATGAATACTCCTTTCCGGTCATAGAAATGCGATAGGTAACAGATAAAAGGGGGAACCGATATGAAACGAGCCAAAAAGAGCCGTGCATCCCTGGGGCAGACGCTGCGTCAGCTGACCGGTCAACCGCCGAGGGAATTTTATCGGCAGCCAATTTTGCACATCAACTGCCAGGGTCAGGTGGAAATTGAGAACTGCCGCCGCATTCTTGGGTACGACAGTCAGTGCATCCGGCTGGATATGGGGTCCTGGCAGGTGTGCCTGTTTGGTAAAAATCTGCGGCTTGTGGGCATTACCCGACAGCGTATGCTGCTGGAAGGACAGGTTACCACCGCAGAGCTGGCATACAGCGGCCGTAAAGGGAGGGGACGGGAATGAAAGGCATCTGGCAGAGAGCCATGGCCCAGGTGGAATTTACAGCACTGGGGGGGCGCTACGAACATTTTATTGATGTGTGCACCCAGCAGGGGCTGCCCATCAGCAACCTGGTGCCCATACCCGGCGGGGTGCAGGGGCTAGTGCCTGCCCGGCATTACCGCAGAGCAGCCCAGGTGGGCCGCAGCTGCCGCACCCGTTTGCGGGTGGAGCGCCGGAGGGGACTTTGGTTTCGTGTGCGCTGGCTCCGCGGTCGGTGGGGTATGCTTGTGGGGCCGGTGCTGTTTTGGGTGGCAGTGCTGGCGTTTGGGCAGGTGGTATGGGCGGTGCGCTGGTCCGAAAGTCTTACCGATTTCCAGCGCCAGCAGCTGCGCCAGGGCCTTTACTCCATGCATATTGAGGAGGGCGCTGTTTTAAACCAGGAAACGGTGCGCCGAGCAGAAAAACTGCTGCTGAGCCAGCAGCCGGACTTTGCCTGGGTGGCACTGAATTTCAACCGGGGCAGACTGGTGGTTGAGGCTGCACCGGCCGCTCAGAAACCTGCCATTGAAGGCACCGAACCCGGCGACTTGCTGGCTAAAGCGGACGGTCTGCTGCTGGAGGTAAACACAGAACAGGGAATTGCCGCCAAGAAAAAGGGGCAAACTGTGGCAGAGGGGGAGGTGTTGATTCAAGGATGGCGCACCGACCGCACCGGTGCCCATATTCCTACCCACGCCAAGGGAAGCGCTTTGGCCCAGGTGCAAAAGGTCTACCAGTGCAGCCAGCCGCTCACCTACCATGCGCTGGTGGCCCAGCAAGGGGTACAGGAGCATCTGGCAATCCAGCTGCTTGGCCGGCGGTTTGAATGGGGCAGCCAGCCCCAGCAGGCTCAGGCCCTCAGCAGCACCCAGCGCAGCCCCTTGCAGGTGTTTGGGTTTACACTGCCGGCCACGGTGGAGCGGACTCTGATTGTGCCACGCAGTACGGTGCAGGTACAGCTTACGGACCAGCAGGCCGCAGACTATGCCCGCATGGCCTGTTACCAGCAGCTGTACCAGCAGTTTCCGGATGCGGTGATTTTGGAGCATGAGGAGGATTGGCAGCAGCAGGAAAATCAGGTGGAATACACCCTTTGGGTAAAATTTACAGCCGATTTGGTGCAGCGTCAGGAGAGCAGTGGCGAATAGATTGACACTTTGTGACGCAAAAAAACACAAAAATGCTGATTTTACCTAAAAATACAGTTCCCAAGCGGAAAATTTGTGCTATAATATTTGCTGGAAAAATATTTGCTGGTTCTGGAATGGACTAAGTGCCCTGGATGGGAACCAGCGATGATGGCAGCCCCCAAAAGGCAGTGGGCGCCGATAAAAAAACCGATAGAATAACCCAAAAAAGCAGGTGTAAAATGGCTGAAAAACGAATCGAACTCAACAGCATCGACACGGCTCTGGCCATCTTTGGCAGCTGTGATGAAAATATCCGAATGTTGGAAAGCAGCTTTGGAATCACGGCAGTGTGCAGGGGTACCGAGCTGAAACTCAGCGGTGAGCCGGATGCGGTGGCCGCTGCCGGGCGGGCAGTGGATGCCATGCTGACCCTGCTGGAAAACCATACCCCTCTGGAGGAGCAGACGGTGCGCTACTGCATCAGCCTGGCCGATGCAGGGGAAGAAACCCGTGTGCAGGAGCTTACCGAGGATTTTGTGGCCATTACCGCAAAGGGAAGGCCCATCCGCCCCAAGACCCTGGGCCAGAAGGAATATTTGCAGGCCATTCGCAAGAATGCCATTACCTTTGGTGTAGGCCCCGCAGGTACCGGTAAAACCTACCTGGCAGTGGCCATGGCAGTAAAAGCGTTTAAGAGTAAAGAAATCAGCCGGATTATCCTTACCCGCCCGGCGGTGGAAGCAGGCGAAAAGCTGGGGTTTCTGCCCGGTGACCTGCAAAACAAGGTAGACCCCTACCTGCGGCCCCTTTACGACGGTTTGTACGATATGCTGGGTCCAGAGACCTTTCAGCGTTTGCAGGAAAAGCAAACCATTGAGGTGGCACCCCTTGCCTATATGCGTGGCCGAACGCTGGATGATGCGTTCATCATTCTGGACGAAGCCCAGAACACCACCCCGGAACAGATGAAGATGTTTCTTACCCGCATGGGCACCGGCAGCAAAGCAGTGGTTACCGGCGACATTACCCAGATTGACCTGCCGGATAAAAGCCGCAGCGGCTTGGTGGATGCGCTCCATGTGCTGCGCCATGTGGAAGGCATTGGGCGGGTATATTTTTCTGAAAAAGATGTGGTTCGCCATCGTCTTGTGCAGGAAATTGTAAAAGCTTACGACCGGGCAGCTGCTTCCCGTGGCCGCAAAAACGGCTGAAACCAGCAAAGGGCAAAACGGCACAGGCCCGGATTTGCCCTACATAGTTAAAAAGTTAAAGCAGAACCATAAAGCATAAGCAAAATTAAGGAGTCAAAGCAAATGTCCAATAAGGTGTATATCACAAATCAGCAAAAGGCGGTTAAAATCCCGTCTGGTATGCGTATTCTCATCCGCCGCAGCTGCAATGCGGTGCTGGAATACGAAAAATTCCCCGGTTCGGCTGAAATCAGTGTGACCTTTGTGGACAACAAGTCCATTCAAGAGTTGAATTGCCATTATCGTGGCAAGGATATGCCCACCGATGTGCTCAGCTTTCCTCTGGGGCAGGATGGTGTGTACGACAAAAACGAAGACACCGGCGCACTCATGCTGGGGGATATTGTAATTTCCATGGAAAAAGCCATGGAACAGGCCGAACTCTACGGCCATGCGCTCCAGCGTGAGGTGGCCTTCCTTACCGTTCATTCCATGCTGCACCTGCTGGGCTACGACCACGAGGCTGGCGGCCTGGAGGCGGTGCGCATGAGAGAGAAGGAGGAGGCAGTGCTGGTGCAGCTGGGTCTGCCCCGTACCGTGTCTTATACTGCGGATGAAAACTGAGATAAAGCGTTTTTTTGCGGGCTTTGGCTACGCTGCCCAGGGCATTGGGGCCGCATTACGGCAGGAACGCAATCTGCGGTTTCATTGCTGCGCAGCGGCGTATGTGCTGGTGTTCAGCCGGTTCTACACCTTTAGCCCGGTGGAATATGCCCTGCTGTTTTTGTGCATTGGGGGCGTAATGGCCCTGGAACTGATGAACAGTGCCCTGGAACGGGCGGTGCACCAGCCGGACGCTGCCCACTGGGAAACCGCAGGAGCCGCAAAGGATATGGCGGCAGGGGCAGTGCTGGTGTTCAGCATTGCCGCTGCCTGTGTGGGCGTGGTGCTGTTCTGGCAGCCTGCGGTTCTTGCCCGGATGCTGGCCTGGTTTGCAGCCCGGCCCTGGGCAATCTGCCTGCTGGCGGCCAGTGTGCCGGCAGCAGTATGTTTTGTTTGCATACCAAAAAAGAGAGGATAAAAGCGTGGAGACATCTTCTGTATTTGTGGCCCTGGTGGGCCGGCCCAATGTGGGCAAATCCAGCCTGACCAACCGACTGGTGGGCGAAAAGGTAGCGATTGTTACCTCCAAGCCTCAAACCACCCGCACCCGCATCACAGGCATTGTAACCAAAGGCCCGGTGCAGTATGTTTTGCTGGATACCCCCGGCGTGCACATTCCCCGCACCAAGCTGGGCGAACGGATGAGCAAAGCTGCCAGCGACTCGGTGGCGGATGTGGATGTGAGCATGATGCTGTTTGAGCCTTACGGCGAACTGACCGAGGCAGAACAGGCCATGATTTCCGCCCTGAAATCCAGCGGGGGGCCGGCCATTGCGGTTATTAACAAAACCGATACCCTCAAGCGGGACAAGGATCTGGACGAGCGCAAGGCCCAGCTGGAGCAGCTTGGCGTATTTGAGGCCGTTTATGCCACCAGCGTGCGTGCAGACGAAGGCTGTGAAGATTTGTTTGCCGTGCTGGCCAAATATGCCCAGGAAGGGCCGCATTTCTTCCCGGAAGATGCCTACACCGACCTGCCGGAAAAGGCACTGGTAAGCGAAATCATTCGTGAAAAGATGCTGCTGAACCTGTACGACGAAATCCCCCACGGCATTGCCGTTACGGTGGAACGGTTCAAGGAACGAACCGATAAAAACATCATTGATATTGATGTAAACATCTATTGTGAGCGCAAGAGCCACAAGGGCATGGTCATTGGCAAGGGTGGCCAGATGCTCAAAAAAATTGCCAGCCAGGCACGGCTGGACTGCGAAGACTTTCTGGGTTCTAAGGTAAATTTACAGTGCTGGGTCAAGGTGAAGGATGACTGGCGTGACAGCGATTTTCTGCTGAACGATTTCGGGTTCCGTCAAACCAACTAATCCGGCGCAGCGTGGCCTGTGCATAAACAGGCGCCTTGTGGGTCATAGTAACAAAAAAGCCCAGAAGGAGGAAGCTGCCATGGATACCCAGGCAACCTGGAAGGCATTTGAATCTACGGGAGAGATACAGGCGTATCTGCGCTACAAACAGCAGTGCAGCCAGTCGCCTGATTCTGCCGGAAAGGAACACTATGGAACTTGTGACACCCGGCCTTGTGCTGCGCGAGGTGAAACTGGGGGAAGCTGACCGCATCCTCACCATATTAACGCCGGAACACGGGGTGCTTTCGGTATCTGCCAAGGGCAGCCTGCGGCTGAAAAGCAAGCTCTTCAGCGCCTGCGGGCTGTTTTGCTATTCGGAATTCACCCTCTTTGCCGGCAAAACCATCCATCAGGTGAACGACGCCCAGGTAATCAAGGTGTTTTTTGGGCTTCGGGAGCGGATGGAAGCCACGGCACTGGCCATGTATATGGCGGAAATCGCCATGGCTCTGAACCCCATGGGCAAGGAGGCGGACACCCAGCTTCGGCTGCTGCTCAATAGCTTGTACCTGCTGAGTGAAAACAAAAAGGATATCCGGCAGATTAAAGCGGTGTACGAACTGCGCTCGGTGTGCGAGGCAGGTTACCGGCCGGACCTGCTTTGCTGCCAAAGCTGCCATGCCTACGATGGGGGCAGCTTTTACTTTGACCCCATGGCCGGCGTGCTGCTGTGCGGCGATTGCTGCGCCCGCCAGAACCGGGCACCAAATCTGGATGGAGCGGCCCTTACCGCCCTGCGGCATATCGCTTTGGTGGAGGATCAAAAGGTGTTTTCCTTTGCAATACCGCCCCAAAGCCTTGCACAGCTGGGCAGGGTAACCCAGGCCTATGCCCTGCGGCATCTGGATAAACCCATGAAAACATTGGATTTTTTAACTGCCATGCTGGCCTGAGGTGCTACCCGGTACAAAGGTGCCCTCTTGGGCCGCAGCCAGGGCAGAACAAGGAGCAATCATGGAACAAAGTTACTTAAAAACACTGGAACTGGAAAAAATTTTGGAGCAGGCGGTGCGTTTTGCTGTTTGCGCCGAAACCAAGGACCTGCTGCGCCAGCAGCCTGCATGGGAAACGGTGGAGGAGGTGCGGTTTGCCCTTTCGCAGACCGACGCCATCAATACCTTGCTGCTCAAGAACGGCAGCCCCCGCTTTGGCGGCGTACAGCAGGTGGATAAGATTGTGAGCCGTGCGGTGAAGGGCGGCATTCTTTCCATGGCAGAGCTGCTGGAAGTAGCAGGTGCACTGCGCAACTTTCAGAATCTGGTAAGCTGGTACCACCTCACCGAGCACGACCTTCTGCCGGTGGACGACCTGTTTTATGCACTTTCGCCCCAGCCTGCGCTGGAAAAACGCATTTCCGAGTCCATCCTTTCGCCGGATGAAATGGCCGATACCGCCAGCAACACCCTCTTTGAGGTGCGCCGCAAGATTAAGGCCATGGAAAATTCCATACGGGATAAGCTGGACCAAATCATCAAAAACAGCACCACCAACAAGTTTTTGCAGGATGCCGTGGTATCCCTGCGCAATGGCCGGTTTGTAGTGCCGGTAAAATCCGAGTACCGGGGCGAGGTAGGGGGCGTGATTCACGATGTTTCTTCCACCGGCTCCACCGTGTTTGTGGAGCCCACTGCTGTGGTGGAGGCAAACGCCAAAATCATGCAGCTGCGCAGCCAGGAAAAGGCGGAGATTGAGCGGATTCTGGCCTCCTTCACCGACCAGGTGGCCCAAATTGAGCCCATGTTCCAGTTCAGCTACCAGGCAATGCTGCAAATTGATGTGCTGCTGGCCAAAGCAAAGCTGGCACTGGACCAGAAAGCCTATATGCCTCAGGTGGCAGACGGCGTTTGGTTTGATTTGAAAAAAGCCC
>CALWNE010000029.1 GCA_944382705.1 uncultured Allofournierella sp. | reverse complement strand
TCCAAGCTGATGGATGACAGCAGCCCCCGGGAGCAGAAAGTGCTGGAAGAACTGTCGCCCTCCCTCCTTTACGCTGCCGCCAAGCCGTCTGCCCCGGCTGAACTTGTTCGTGCGGTAAAAGATGGCGACATTACTACCCACAAGCAGTATCAGGAGGCGCTTGCGGAGATTAAGGCAAGAGACGAAAAAATCCGGGATTTGCTGGAAATGACAGAAGCATCTGACCGCCGGGCAGATAACGCAGAACAGGAACTGAAACAAGTTCGGCAGGACGCCGCACTGGATCGCAAGGAGCGGGAGGATGCTCACGCCGCTGCCATGCGCTACAAATCCGAGTGCGACCGCCGAGCCCAGGACCAGAAGCGTGTGGAGGAACTTCTGGAACATCAAAAGCAGCTTACCGCCAAAGCCCAGCAAGACGCCCGTGGATGGGAAGAAGCCGGGATGCAGACCCAGGAAATCGTGGAAGATTTGCAGGGGCAGTTGGCAGAAAAAAACGCCCGCATCAAAGAGCTGGAATCCGGGCAGGTCATTGAGGCAACTGCCATTGACCAAACCGAGATTGACCGCCGAGTGCAGCAGGCGGTGGCAGCAGAAAACGCCAAATGGGAAGAACTTTGTCAGAGCCAGCAGCAAACCATAAGCGCCCTAAAGCGTGAGGGCAGCGTGGCGGCGCAGGTGAAAAGCATTACAAGTGCGGTGGAAAATCTGCTGGATGGGTTGCTCTACACGGTTCAGAACGAGGGAGTCAGTGCTGAAAACTGTATGGCGGTGGATGGCCTGCTGGACACCCTGCAAGGGTATTACAACGATTTTTACGACCTGATGGAAGGCGAAGAAGGGGGCGATGCAGATGAATAAGGGATTCCATGGCACCGGCCCGGATGCAGGGGTTTTTGTGGCAGCAGAAGATTCCCTGCCTTTCGCCCTGGAACGCTGTGGTCTAACCATCACCAATACAGATGCCCAGGAGCTGGAGGCCTTTCTGGATATGTTTGAAGAATGGTTTTACAGCTCCTGGGTCAAGGAGGAAACCGAGGAATGACCATTGAAACATTGAACCGTGCCAATGAGCTGCACCAGAAAAGCCTTGCCCTTAAAGCAGACCTGGAATTGCTGCGGGAGATTTGCACAGAGCCTGTGCCCCTTGTGATTTTTTCGCCCCACAGCGAGCGGATGGTACAGCTGGATGCACTGCCCAAATTGGTGTGCGACATGGCCATGGATGTGCTGATTTGTGCCTTTGAGAGAGAGGTTGCAAAGACCGCTGCGGAGTTTGCGGCGTTGGGCCAGAAAGGAGAAGTCCAGAATGAATGATTTGCTGGTAAGAGTGCAGGGGGCTGAACAGGCTTTGCCTGCCGTGGAGTGGAACCGGGCCGAGGTGGCCGCCTGGCTGGAGGAGAAAATCAGCTGCTACCGTGGCCGTGCCTATAACCCGGAAGATCTGAAGGACGCCAAAAGGGACCGGGCCGAGGTGAATAAAATCGAAAAGGAACTTGCCGCTGCCCAAAACCGGGTACAGGAATTGTACAAAACCCCGGTGAATGAATTTGTAGCCCAGATGAAGGAATTCCGCTACATGGCCCAGCAGGTGAGTGATGCCATTGATGTGCAGATTAAGCGGGCCGAAGAAACCGAGCGAGAGCAGCGCAGGGAACAGCTTCGCCGCATTTTTGCCGAAAATGCAGGAGATGAACTGGGTCAGCTGCTGACCTTTGACCAGCTGCTGGATGGCAGATGGCTGAACAAAAGCGTTTCTGCCAGTACAGCCGAGAGAGAACTTCTTGTAAAGCTGGAATCCGTGCGGGTGAGCATGGAGGATTTGCGGGCCATGTGCGGCGAGGATTTCGGGGAAGTTCAGCGGGTGTACTTAAAAAACCTCAGCTTGAATGAGGCTATCTGCGCTTACCACCAAAGGCAGGAGCTGCGCCAGGCGCAAACTCGTGCGGAGGCGGCCCGTAAGGCCGCCCAGCAGGCAGCGGCAGCGGCTCCCCTGGTGGAGCGGCCCACCCCGGAACAGCGAGAGATTCAGCAGGAGGGCCGGGCGCTGGCCGATGCTGACCGGTGCATCACCCCCGGCGGCAGACTGGACATTGCCGAAATGAACCGCCAGACCGAAGCGGCCAGCACCTTTACAAGAACCCTGACCGTAACCTACACCGCTGCCCAAGGCCGGGAGCTGCTAAAATTTCTGCGAGCTGCCGGCATCCAATACGAATTGACCTAACAGGAGGAAACAACTATGGCTTTTACAACCAACCGAACCCAAACCGCCCCCATCACCGGAACACGGACGGCCACCCCTGGCCAGACCATGCAGCGGCCCGGCGCACATGCTGTGGCGGCTCAGAACCCCACGGACATCTTCAGCTTTGCATCCGGCGGCGAGGACATCACCATTACCCTCAGCGATATCAAGGAATATTTCTGTCCCAACGCAACGGACAAGGAGTGTGTGCTGTTTGGCCAGCTTTGCAAGGCAAACGGCCTGAACCCATGGCTCAAGGAAGCCTATCTCATCAAGTACGACAAAAGCGCTCCTGCCGCCATGGTCACCGGCAAGGATGCCTACATGAAGCGGGCCAACGAGCACCCCGCTTTTGATGGCTACGAGGCAGGGGTAAAGGTATACCTGCCGGATGTGGGCCAGGTGGAATACCGGGAGGGCACTGCCTTTTATGCCGACCTGGGCGAACAGCTGATTGGCGGCTGGGCAAAGGTTTACCGCAAGGACCGCAGCCGCCCCTACTATGAGGAGGTGCCCCTGAAGGAGTACGACAAGGGCCAGAGCAAATGGAAAGAGGCGCCAGCCACCATGATACGCAAGGTTGCACTGGTTCACGCCTTGCGTGAGGCATTCCCCACCAACATCCAGGGGATGTACGATGCAGACGAAGTTTCCTATGAAGCGGATTACGAGGGCGACTTCCGGGAGGTAAGCACACCCGTGCAGCAGCCTGTGGCGGTAATAAACCCCAAGATGCTTGTGCATGACCCGCTGGAAGAAGCCCAGCAGGACCCATTGGCAGCGGAGGGCGGTGAATGATTGTAAACACAAAAACCGGGCTGCTGGTATCCGGCTCCATTGCCAGAGACCCCGAACTGAGGTATGTGGGACAGCATAACAGCGCAGTGCTGAAACTCTCGGTGCGATACGGCACCCAGGAGAACCCGGAGGGCCGCAACCAGGGCAAGTTTTTGGACATCGACCTGTGGGACGATGCAGAAAAGCTGGACGGAATGCTCCTGAAGGGGGACAGCGTGCTGGTGGTAGGCGGCGAACTGAAAAGCCGGGAGTATGGCGGCAAGATGTATTACTCCATGCGGGCTGAACAGCTGTACCCCGGCGCAGAGGTGGTGTTCCGCTGGATGCAGCAGGTGATTGATTTAATGCCTGCCACGGGACCACAGCCCGGTTTTGAAGTGGTGGACGAGCCCGCACCCTTCGCACAGGAAAACCAGTTGACGGGCCATGAGCTGTACCCTGGCGAACAGCTGGCGGATCACCTGCCCGGGGCCAAATCGGCCGAACAGAGCCGGCTGACCGATTTTGTAAAGTGCGAACCGGAAGATTTACCGTTTTAAGGGGGGGACAAGCCAGATGGCAATGTGCTATGTACAGATGTACTTTTCATATCTGGAGCCGCTGGCTGACCTCACCGATGAGCAGGTGGGCCGAGTAGTGCGTGCCATTCTCCAGTATGGTGCAACCAGAACCATGCCGGAGTTATCCCCCAGTGAACGGATGGCTTTTACCTTCATGAAAACCAACTTCGACCGTGAGGCCGCCGCCTATGATGCAAAATCAGAACGAAATCGGGAAAACGGCAAAAAAGGCGGTGCGCCTATCGGGAACCAGAACGCCAGAAAACAAAAACAACCCAAACAACCCAAAGAAGAAGAAAAAGAAGAGGAAGAAGAAAAAGAAGAATTATCTTCTTCTAAAGAAGAGGTTGATTGGACGATGACGACCATTCTGAAAACATACCAAGAGTATTTCCAGCAACCCACACCTGTTATACAGCGGCGACTTGCTCAGTATGGGAATGATTTAGGGCCGGAATTGGTTTGCAGGGTAATCGAACAATGTGCTGAGTGTGGCGCCAATGGCTGGAGCTATGTTGCCGCTTCTCTGGAGGATTGCAAGGCAAAGGGGATGGATTTGGCAGCCTATGAAGCGGAGCAGGTTAGGCGCAGGGCGGGCCACAACCAAAGGGTGGACAGGCCCCAGCACAGCGGCAACGACATCCTGCAACGGGCGGTGCACCGTCCGCTGCGCTTGAAAAGGGAGGAGTGAGGATGTTCTATAATATGGAACATTATCCAGACCCAACGGCAGATACAGCAATCCATAATGCAGATATAGAGATCCGGGCGGCTAAGGCTGCCCGGGCATTGGAGAAACGAATGAAAGAGATTGTGTTTAAGATTCCCGGCCCGGCGCACGGAAAAGAACGCCCGAGAGCTAGGGTAATAAAAATTGGTGGAAAATATACAGCTCAAATCTACACCCCAACAAACACGCAGCAGTATGAGGACCTTGTGCGTTCCTGCATGGTTAGCCAAGTCGGAAAGGTACAGCTTGCACCGCCCATTCGTGCCACAATTCTGGTGGTTCACGCAGTCCCCAAAAGCTACTCAAAGAGAAAGCGGTCGGATTGCTTGGCCGGAGTTGTCCCACATGCCTCCAAACCAGACTTGGATAACATTGCAAAAGCGGTCTTGGATTCTCTGAATGGAATAGCGTATAAGGATGATGCCCATGTTACGGAGTTGAATATTCGCAAGCAGTACGGCCCCGAACCATGCGTATGGGTTCGCCTGCAAGGGGATGCCACCGTGGAGCAAACCAGGTTGGAAAAGGTAGGTGGAAAGGCATGACAAAAATGCAGCGGATAGCCGCTATTAGACGGCTGGAGCAAATAGAGGACAGTCTGCCCGAAGGGAGCTTTGACAGGCAGGTAATCCGGTGGGCAAAGGAAGATATGCTGGAGTGTGCCAGAGCGCAAAACAAAACCACATCCACACCGGAGCGAAAATGCCAGGTTTGCGGCAGAAGCCTTGACTTGAGCGTGGCGGTTTTGGGTGTTTGTAAAAAATGCGGGGAATTGCTGGAGGTGTCGAGATGACCGAACTTGAACGCCGTGCGCTGATGGGCGACAAGCAGGCCCAACAGGAGTGTACGGAAAGGGGGATTGTATTACCGTGTCCGTATTGTGGCTGCGATGAGCGCGATATGATTAGCTTAAGTGTTGGGCACGAGCAATATTCTTACAGCTGCGATGCTTGCGGATGCGATGGGCCAATAGCATACGAAAGTGACGAGTGCGATTATCCCGAATATGAAGCGTTGGAACTTTGGAACACCCGACCAGCCCCACCGATTGGGCGGTGTGGGGAGTGCGAACACTGGTATAAAGAGCACTGCGCATCTGGACCGTGCGCTGCAGAAGAAACAGATGTGGATTTTTACTGCCGGGATTTTAAGCAGAAAGGCGGTGGATAAAATAGATAACCAGCGCATGGAAAGAGATATGTTTGACACTATGTGGGCTTTTTTGCAGATGGGGGGCCAAAAGGCAGACTATCTCGCATTGAAGGAGGCCTGCATGGAGTTACGCCAAATGATGATGCAGAAAACAGCAGGGCAAAGAAAAAATAATTTAAAAGATATACCGTTTGATAACCTTGCAAGAATCAAAAACACAATCATCATTGAAGCAATGGCACTAGTGCTTAGCGGAGAATATGAGGGGTGTAAAGAAGACGGTCAAACAGCGATTGATTCACGCAAATGACAACTGAGAATGGTGTGGGCTTTCACTGTAAAGATTTTTAATGTTGAGAGGAGACTTTATGGAACCAATAACCAAAGAGCGGCTTGCCCGGTACATATCGCTCAAAAAGGAGAACGAGAACCGGCTGGAACGGCTTGCCCGGCTGCGCAGCAATGCCGAACTTCCAGCCTTGCAGCAGGGCGACGGCTCGAAAGGTTCTGGCTCCAGCATGGACCGAATGGCCCGAGCGGTGGAAAAGTGCATGGAATACGAAGCGCAGATTCGCCCGCTGATTGAAGCGAACCGCCGGGAAATGGCAGTAATTGAGTCGGCTGTGGCTGCACTTTCCGACCCTCTGGAACGCAGTGTATTGCAGATGAGGTATTTGCAACCTTCTGCTGACCCGGAAACAGGGAGGGACAGTTGCAGGCACACGCTGTGGTCTGACATCGCAAATACAATATACGGAAACCCATATGAAAGAGGAGTAAAGATGGTTATGGGAGTTCATCGGCGAGCGATTGAGCACCTAAAATCAGGGAGAAAAGTGGAATAAACTGCCTATCTTTTACCATGGTTTGTATGGTTTAATTTAACCATCGAAAAGCGCAACCGCGCTGCTCTATATTCATGTTTTCTCCTTTTTGGGCCGCCCTGGCAGACGGCGGTATGAGTGGTCTGCCTATGTTATACGAACCCTGGCCGTAAGCGGCTGGGGTATTTTTATGCCCATTTTGCCTGCATGAGGGCGAAGGGGTAACGGAATTTCGCCCGTTGTGGTTTTGGCCGCTCTGGATGAAAGGAGCGACCTATGGAGAATTACAGAAACAAAATTTATAACATGGACTGCATTGCCGGCTTGAGCCTGTTACCGGATGCCAGCGTAGATATGGTAATGACCGATTTACCCTATGGCACGACAGACGGCTATTGGGATACCGTTATCCCGTTCGACGACCTTTGGAAACAGCTGAACCGAGTTGTAAAGCCAAACGGTGCCATTGTTATGACGGCGGCCCAGCCATTTACCACGCAGCTGATCAACAGCAATCCTAAGGCGTTTCGGTACTGCTGGTATTGGTTTAAGAATCAGGTAACCGGCTTTCCGTTCGCCAAGGTGCAGCCGCTTCGATGTGTGGAGGAGGTTGTGGTGTTTTACCGCAAGAAGCCGACCTACAATCCGCAGGGGCTTGTGGCACTGGAAAAACCCAGAAGGGTATCCGGTAAAAAGCTGGGCAATGCGCATGTATACCGAACCGGTGGACTGCAAAAAGAAAGCGTGCAGCACTTTACCAATTATCCACGGCAGGTGCTGACAATCCCTTGCCAGCGTGAGGGCCTGCATCCAACGCAAAAGCCTGTAGCATTGTTCGAGTATCTTATCCGTACCTATACAAACGAGGGGGATTTGGTGCTGGACTGTTGCATGGGAAGCGGCACAACACAGGTGGCGTGCAGAAATGCAGGAAGAGATTTTGTTGGATTTGAAATTGATGCTGAATTTTATAACACGGCGGTAGCTCGATAATTTGTGGCAGCCGGCACAGGAGAAGCCGGCGGGTGGGAACAGGGGATGAAAACAAACAGAGAGGTGGCGGCATTGTCGGATGCGTTAAAACCAAAATATAAGGCGTTTGCGGATGCCTACCTAAGCAACGGCGGCAACGCATATCGGGCGGCGTTAACCGCAAAGTATAGCGAAAATTTCGCCCGTGCAAAAAGCTATCAGCTGCTTGACCGTGAGGACATCCAGGACTACATCACATACAGGCGCAAGCAGATGGCCCGGCGGGCGGTGAGTCCCGAACGGGTGCTTTTGGAGCTGGCGGCCATTGGGTTTGCCAATGCCACAGAGGTTGCGAAGATTGAGGGCGGAGAACTCGTCCTTGCGGATACCGAAGATGTGCCTGCCGATACCCGAAAAGCCATTGTAGGCATTAAGCAGGGGCAATCTGGCATCGAAATTAAAATGGCAGACAAGATTAAAGCGCTGGAATTAATCGGCCGAAATTTAGGCATGTGGGAATCGGCTGAAACAAACGAGCAGGAGGGAGTAACCATTGTTGACGATATCCCTGAGTAAGTTAATCAGCCCGGGCCTGTACGATGTGCACCGGGCCATTAAAAGTGGGCAGTTCAACGAGGTGGTTCTTCCCGGCGGCCGCGGCAGTACCAAGAGCAGCTGCATTAGTATTGAGCTGGTTAAAATGCTGTTGGAGCACCCAACTTGTCATGCGGTTGTGCTGCGTAAGGTGGCCAACACGCTGCGTACCAGTGTGTATGAGCAAGTGGCCTGGGCAATCGCAGAGCTGGGGCTATCGGCACATTTTGAGCAAACGGTTAGCCCCATGCGCATGACCTACAAAAAAACAGGGCAGCGCATCCTGTTCATGGGTCTGGATGACCCGGGCAAGCTTAAATCCATCAAGGTTCCGTTCGGGCACATCGGCATCCTTTGGGCCGAGGAGCTGGATCAGTACAGCGGACCGGAAGAAATCCGCAATGTGGAGCAGTCGCTTTTTCGTGGCGGCTCTTTTTCTTTTGCGTTCAAGAGTTTCAACCCTCCTGCGATGGCTCGAAATTGGGCGAACCGATACGCACGGGAAGCAAAGCCGGGCAAGCTGGTGTATCACTCAGATTACCGCAGCGTTCCACCGGAATGGCTGGGGCCTCGTTTTTTGGCGGATGCCGAACACCTAAAAGCCACCAATGAAACCGCATACCGACATGAGTATCTGGGCGAAGTGGTGGGCAGCGGTACCCAGGTGTTTGAAAATTTAAAGCTGCAACCCATCACAAAAGAGCAGGTCAACGGCTTTGAACGACGACTGCACGGCGTAGACTGGGGCTGGTACCCCGACCCATGGGCGTATAACGGCTGTAGCTATGATGCGGCCCGCAAAACACTGTACATATGGGATGAGGCAACCCGGCGGCGCACATCCAATGGGGATACAGCAAAAATCCTCATTGAAAAAGGTGTGTGCCAAGACCCACAGGTGGAAGAGTACCTGACAGCCGACAGTGCAGAGGAAAAAAGCTGTGGAGATTACAGGGCAGCCGGCTTACCTTGCCGGGGAGCAGAAAAGGGGCCGGGCAGTGTGCGTGCAGGGATGAAGTGGCTGCAAAGCTTGCAAGCCATTGTGATTGATCCGGAACGATGCCCGGATACGGCAAAAGAATTCAGCGAGTACGAATACGAGCGAGACAAAAAGACCGGCGAAGTGCTGGAAGGGTATCCCGACCTGAACAACCACCACATTGATGCGGTTCGGTATGCAACAAGCCGCATTTGGAAAAGGAGGGGAGCGTAGCTTTGCGAAAATTTTGGACATGGCTGCGGATGCGGTTTTTGCCGGAATGGGCAAGAAGGCAGCTGGAAGCAGAAAACAAAGACCTTACCCGGCAGCTTGCAAACGCACAACAAGAGGTGCAACGGCTTGAAGCATACATTCAAGGGATGCACGACGGTTTGCGCAAACAAAGGGGTGTGGTCATCCATAACGGGGAGGGTGCTTATCAATGAGTTTTTTCGGTGCTCTCCTCAACAACAAGGTGTATCACTTTGAACAGGCGTTCCCGGGTGCCAAGGATTGCACCACAGCGGTTATGCAACAAGCAATTGCGGATTGGTTCGAGCTGTATTTCGACCGGGAAGTAACAGAGCAGGAGGACCCCTGCCAGCGGTTGGCCTATACGGTGGTTCACAAATTGAGCCGGGCCTGCTTTGCGGAATACGAAGCCGATCCGGTGCAGCAAAACAGCTTTGTGGCACAGGTGCTGCAGTCATTAGAGGTGGCCCGCAAAAAAGCAATGCAGCTTGCCCTCATCGGCGGCGAGGCGTGGCTCAAACCAATCCCAACCCCCGGCGGATTTGAGTTTGTGGTCATGCGTCGGGATATGGTTACGGTGCTGGGCAGGGATTCCGGCGGCAAGGTTACCGCCATAGGCAGTGCAGAAGTAACCCAGCAGGGCGGTAAGTTCTACACCCTGCTTGAACGGCGCAGCATAGACGCACAAGGTGCACTTGTGATTGAAAGCAAGCTGTTTTATAGCTGGGATGGCCAAAGCATCGGTACACCGGTGGGGCTTGCTGCTTTGCCTCAGTATGCAGCATTGCAACCGGTTGTTGTATTGCCTGGCCTGGGCGGTATAGGGCTGGTTGGTATGCGAGTACCCATGGAGAACTGTGTGGACGGCAGCGCAGACGGTGTGAGTGTATATGCGGCGGCAGCCGGTTTGATACGGAACATCAACCGCAACGAACGGCAGCTTAGCAGAGAGTTTGAAAATGGGGAAAGCAGGGTGTTTGCCTCGGCCGACCTGCTGACCCGGCGGCGCAATGGAGAGCGGGTTTTGCCTCCCGGCCTGTTCGTAGGTTTGGACGATGACCCGGACAGCACGGGAATTACCATCTTTTCCCCGGCGTTGCGGCAGGAAAGTTTTCTGGCCCGCAAGCAGGAATATTTGCGGAACATTGAAAGCGTAATCGGCCTGAAACGGGGGTTGCTGGGCGAGGTGGAGGCGGCTCAGCGCACCGCTACCGAGGTGACCAGCAGCCAGGGTGATTACAGCCTGACCATTCAGGACCTGCAACAGATGTGGGAACAGGCAGTGCGCCAAACGGTTGAGCTTTGTGGCAAACTGGGCAAGCTATACCAAGTACCGGGTGCCACTGAACTGGACGGCGAGAAGGCTGTAACCATCAGCTGGGGTAATGATGTTCTATACGACAAGGACAAGGACTGGCAACAGACCATGCAGCTTGTGAGTGCAGGGATGTTGAAACCAGAAATTGCTCTTGCCTGGCGGTTTGATATGCCGTGGCAGACGCCTGCTGACCTGGAAAAGGTCCGGCAAATGTATATGCCTCAGCTGGATACTATGCTGGACGATTAAAAAGGGGGTGTAGGCATTGGCACTAACCCCCGATGAAATCCACAGTCTGCGAGATGCCTGCGAGGAAATTGCACAGCCAGTGATTGAGTGGCTGCTGGCCGACATTGCCGAACGGGTAGAGGCTGCCGGAAAAATGACATCTACCGCTGCCTATGAAATTTATCGGGCCCAGGCACTGGGCGAAAGCAAAAAGGCGCTGCAGGACTACTTGAAAAAGCAGTTGAAACTGTCGCAAAAAGAAATCCGCACGCTGATGCGCAAAGCAGCGAAGTTTTCCGGCAAGGACGACTACCAGCGTGTTGGAGTCCATGCAAGCGAGGCGGATATGGACAGCCTCATGCAGATAGCAGACGCAGCGGCAAAGGTGGCAGGAAAGGAACTAAAAAACATCACCCAAACCATGGGTATGGTATCGCCCATCACTGGCGAGCCTCGGCCATTGCAAAAGGTGTACCAGGACTGCATGGACACGGCGTTAAAGTTGGTGTCTACGGGTGGCACAAGCGCAAGCCAAGCGGCACGAGAAGCAACCCGCAAGCTGGCCGAGCGTGGCGTGGTAACCATTGACTATGCCAGCGGCGCAAGCACCGAGCTTGGGGCGGCGGTAAGGCGCAACCTAATGGGCGGCATGGGCCTGATGGTGGAGCAGGTAACCCAGAAAAACCACGATGCTCTTGGCTGTGATGGTTGGGAGATATCTGCCCACGCCAACAGTGCCCCGGATCACGAGGACATACAGGGCCGGCAGTACAGCGATGCGGAATTTGAACGGTTAAATAACAGCTTGAAGCGTCGCATCGGCACGCTGAACTGTGGCCATGTGGCTATGCCGGTTATTTTGGGAGTAAGCAGCCCCCAATACACCGAAGCACAGCTGCAGGCCCTCAAAGACGAAAATGCCAAGGGATTGACCTATGAAGGACGGCATATGACCGGGTACGAGGCAACCCAATACCAGAACCGTATCGAACGGGCCATTCGCAAACAAAAGCGGCGCGTCCTATTAAGCGATAAAACAGGCGATAAAGAACAGCTGCTTGCCGACCAGGTTCGCCTGACCCGATTAAATCAGGAGTACCAAAAGTTTAATGCCGCTATGGGTTTTAAGTCCAGGCAGGAACGCTTGGAGGTTGTGGGCTGGGGACGCAAACAGGCGGCCCAGGCCAGTGGGGCGGCGAGGGCTTACACAAAAGCACAGGAATGTGATATACTAATAGAAAAGTTACGCACTGCCGCAAATCTTCCGAAGACAGCAGAAATCCATCTGAAGCCCAAGCGGATTGATATAGATTCACTTTCGTTTGATAATGAACATATCAACAAGGAACGTGTCCACAATGTCAGTGAAGAACAAGCGAAACGATACATACAAGAAGCGGGAATTTCGGTTACTGTATGGAATGGGCAGTTTGAGCGATACTACGGCCGCGAAGGTGCAGCATATGTAAATACCCTCAAACATGAAATTCGCACAGCATATAGTGAGGCAGAGTTTACTGATAATATTAAAGCGTTAGTGAAGGAGATGAAGAAAAATGGCATTCTTGGGTAATGTCGAGTATAGACCCGATGAGACAGGAACCGCGGAAGCTGTAAAGTGTCCTTTAGTAAATGACTGGATTGAGCCGGAACGGTGTATGCTCAACCAAGATATCCGAGAAGAATACATCCCAGCTCGATTTAAAGTAAAGCCAAACTGGAAGGGGATTTGCGAATCCTGCCCATTCCGAGATTACTAGCGATACAATTATACATCAAAGCTCACACCCATCTTGGGCGGTGGGCTTTTTTCATGCCTGTATCTGACTTTGAAAAGTCAGAACGGGCATTTTTTATACCCATTTTGCAGTCGTCTGAAAAGGCGACGGAAAGGAGATACCATTGGAATGGTTAAAAAACATCCTCGGTAATGCGTATACCGAGGATGTGAAACAGAAGATTGCTGAGGAAATTGGCAAGGCCTATGTATCCAAGGTGGACTTTGAAGCCAAAGAAACCGAGGCAACCGCCTTAAAGGAGCAGCTGAAGGAGGCGAGCAAGACCATCAACGGCTTTAAGGACCTGGATGTGGAGGGCATGAAGCAGGAAGTGGAGAACTGGAAGCAGAAAGCCCAACAGGCAGAGAAAGACGCAGCCGCACAGGTGGCAGCCGTCAAGTTTGATGCCCGTCTGGATACCGCCATTACCAAAGCAGGCGGCAGAAATGCAAAGGCAATCCGTGCGCTGCTGGATTTGGAAAACCTGCAAAAAAGCCAGCAGCAGGACGAGGATATCGCTGCTGCCTTGGAAGGTCTGGCAAAGGATAACGATTACCTGTTCCAAGCAGCCACCCCGCCCCCTTATGCAGCCGGAACCGGCAGCACGCCCCCGGCGGGCAACCCCGATGCAGCACTGCGGGCAGCGTTTGGACTGCCCGCTGCTGAAAATAAATAAACCATAGAAACGAGGTAGAAAGAATATGGCAAATAGCATTGAACTGGCAAAACAATATGTGCCCTTGCTGGATGAGGTTTACAAGGTGGCCTCTTTGACTGCAAAGCTGGATGGTGCATCCGAACTGGCCCAGCAGGGTGCAAACGCAAATGAACTGATTATCCCCATGATGGAGATGCAGGGCCTGGGCGACTATGACCGCAATGGTGGTTATGTAAACGGCGATGTAACCATGACCAACGAAACGGTAAAGTGCAACTTTGACCGCGGCCGTATGTTCACGGTAGACAACATGGACAATGCGGAAACCGCTGGCATTGCTTTTGGCCGTTTGGCGAGTGAGTTTATCCGCACCAAGGTAGTACCGGAGCTGGATGCGTTCCGTTTTGCATCCTATTGCGGCAAAAGCGGCATTGCCAAAAAGCAGGAGGATTTAAGCGACGGTGCCGCTGTGGTGGCTGCCCTGCGTGCTGCCACCACCAGTATGGACGAAGCAGAAGTGCCCATGGAAGATCGTCACCTGTTTATTACCCCCACCCTGTATGGTATGGTGCAGGATTTGGACACCAACAAAAGCCGTGAGGTCCTGGGCCGCTTTGCCACCGTAACCCAAGTGCCCCAGACCCGATTCTACACCGCCATCGAACAGAAAACCGGAAAAAGCGGTCAGGAAGCTGGCGGCTATGCAAAGGCAGGCGGTGCCGCAGATATCAACTTTATGGTGATCCATAAGCCCGCCTTGATTCAGTTTGAAAAGCATGTAGCGCCCAAGATTGTTACCCCCGAAAATAATCCGGATGCAGATGCCTACAAGTTCGGTTACCGCAATGTGGGCATTGCAGATGTATACAAAAACAAAGTGGCCGGTGTTTACGCCAGCCACAAAACTGCAGGTTAAGGAGGTGGGCCCATGGGCAAAGTGATTGGGTATATTCCCGAACCCGCACCCGCAAAGAAAAATCAAAAGGCAAAGGATGCCAAGGGGGAGCAGCCGGCAGAACAGGAAAAAGAAGATACCGGCGATAAGCAGTAAGGGGTGGGGGCAGTGGTAGAGTACGAATTTTACCGTGATACCTATGGCGGCGATAGTGTGTCGCAACAAGAATTTAAGGCATACGCAAGGGATGCGGCTGCCACATTGGAACGCTATCGGCGGATTTACACCGTTACACCATTGGCAGAAAACAGCGAACAGATGGCAATGTGCGCAATGATTGACGCGCTGTATTATTTCACAATGGTTCAAAACGGCGGGCTTTCTGCAAGCGTGAGTGTGGGCAGTGTAAGTACCAGCAAGGCACTATCTGCACTGCCGGATATCTCGCCCAAAGCACAAAGCCGGGAGCTCTACCGCTGCGCTCTCCTTTATCTGGATATTAACAGGAGGGCGTAATGCTGAGGGTAAGCAAGCAGCCGTATTTGGATTACAGCCTGTGCAATCAAACGGTAACACTGTATCATGCAGAGCTTACAAATGGATATCAATGCACCCGGACTGTGTTCCGTGGTGCATTTTTTGACTCCAAAAAGGTGCAGACAGTGGACAAAACCGGCAGCAGGGAAACAAACAGCTTTGTGGTTATCCTGCCGTCTGGATGGGGCGGCAGGCCTGTATGGGCAGATGCGGCATCCACCCAGCCATTGAGCCAAGATCAAGGTGTTTTTTCGGTGGTGCCGGGAGATAAAATTCTGCTGGGAGAAGGTCCGGAACTGGTAGACCGTGCAGCATGGGCTGGTTTTTTGCCTGCTAAAACACAGGGCCTTGTGGTGGTCAAGGATGTAGACATTAAGCACTGGAACGGCATCGTATGCCATGTGGAGGTGGGCGGCTAAATGGCAAAGAGCAAAAAGAAGCTATTCCGTCTGCCGGACGGGACCATTGCATACCTGGAGCTGAACAGTCTGCAACAAATCATCAAAGACAAAGGTCTTGGCCTGGGCGGCGATGTGCAGCAGTTTCACACGGCCAATGTGTTGCGGCGCCTTGTGAAATATATGCCCATGCAAAGCGGTATGACGGCAAAGGTTACGGTGGCACAAACGGATATCCGAAAGCCGAAAATCATAACAAATACACCGTATGCAAGGTTTTTGTATGAAGGCAAGGTAATGGTTAGCGATGTAACCGGCAGCCCCTGGGCACGCAAAGGCGAAACAAAGCATGTTATCAATAAAAAGCTGGACTACAACAAAACCAAGAACGCTTTGGCGGGCAGCCGCTGGGATGAACGCCTTCAGGCGGCAGAAGGCGGCAAGCTAAGGGCAGATGTACAAGCCTACATCAAACGGAAGGGTTAAAAAATAATGGCGAGAAAACGAAAAGCAGAGCCTCCTAAAAGTGATTTGGAGCGGCTGCGGGAATGGCTTGGAACCTATCCCGGCTATGACCTGAAAGGCAATATGCTGGTGGACTATCTGGACAAGGTGCCAGGGGCAAAAAGCCTTAGCCCCGGCGGTTTGGAGGAAATCAGCCGTGCAGAGAACATCTGGGGTGAAACCACTGTGCAAAGCCGGTATAACTTCGGGCTGTATATTACGGTAGAAAAAGCCCCCGGAGATGATGTTGGCGCAGCCTATAACGCAGATTGGGTGCTGGATTTTCAAAAGTGGGTACAGGCACAGAGCGTTTCTGGTTTAACCCCAACCTTCGGGAACATCGAACAAAGCAAGGAACAAATGAAGGCTGAGAACGGCGCACTGTACGAAACCGACCAGGAGGGCGTTGGAGTGTATGTAGTGGCCCTCAGTGTGGAATTTAAGACAAAATATGAGGTGATTTAATTGGGAAAAGTAGATCGTAAATGGCTGGCGCACTATGTTGACGCAAATCTGCCCAATGCAAAAGCGGGCAGCCCTACCTATGTGCGCTTGGGCAAGGACTTGGAAGAATACAGTCCGGAGTTGAGTGCCAATGTGGAGAAAAAGCAAAACATCCTGGGCGAGACCTCTATCATGCTGACCAGCTATGAAAAAAGCGCCAGCGTGGAGCCGTACTATGCCGAAAAGAATGACCCCTTATTCGTTCGGCTCCAGGATATCATCGATAATGGACGCATCATGGATGACTGCAACACCTCGGTGGTAGAGGTGCATATGTGGGAGGATGCCGACCCTGAGAAGGGTTATCCCGCAGTTAAGGATGATGCTGTGATTGAAGTAAGCAGCTACGGTGGCGACAACACCGGATACCAGATTCCGTTCACGTTGCACTATGCAAACAAACCCGTAAAAGGATATTTCAAGCTGGATACCAAGGTGTTTACGGCGGCGGAATAAAATCAAGGTTCATTGTTCTTCGGAGCAATGGGCCTTGATTTTATTCCACTTTGCAGTCATATGCAAAAAAAGAAAGGAGATTGAAAAATGCAAAAATTGATGTTTGATACCGGTGTGCAGGAGTTCCAGCTGCCCGGTGGGGTGCTGCGCTTTAACCCCAGCGATCCCAATGTATACCACCGCTTCATGGAAGCAATCAAAAAAGTAGAAGCGGCAGAAAAGGAACTGGTGGAAAACGCAAAAAATCTGAAAGAAAACAACGGCGCAGAAGCCCTTGCTTTGATGGCGAAGGCCGACAAAGACACAAAGGCGGCACTCATGGAAGCGTTTGGCCCCGGCAATGATTTTGACATATTGGTGGAAGGTGTAAACCTTATGGCTGTAGCCGGTAATGGCGAGCGTGTTATCACCAACTTGCTGGATGCACTGCGACCCATTATCGAGCAGGGCGCAAAGCGTTTCTATGATGATAAAGCAAATGCCGCAGTTGCGAACGCAAAGCTGAACCGTGCCCAGCGCCGCAGAAAAAGGAATCGTAAATGAACCGCTGGGAATTACCCGACCACATCGAGGTTGACGGTGCATCGTATGCAATCAATGCGGATTTTCGGGACGTACTGGAAGTAATCCAATGGCTGACATGCGAAGAAGAGGAAACGCTACGCATTTATGTGGCGTTAAAGCTATTTTTCGAGGACTGGGACAGCATTCCGCAGAAAAGCCAGCAGCAGGCCGCAACCCAGATGATGATATTTCTTAACGGCGGAACCGAAGACACCAGCCCGGCGGGTCCTCGCTTGCTTGACTGGGAACAGGACCAAAGCATGATTGTGGCCGATGTAAACAAGGTGGCAGGGTGTGAAATTCGCGCGTTGCCGTTTGTACATTGGTGGACCTTTTTAGCGTGGTTTAACGGTATTAGTGAGGGGCAGCTTTCCACGGTGGTATCCATTCGGGACAAGATGCGCCGTGGCAAAAAGCTGGAAAGCTGGGAACGGGAGTATTACCAGAAAAACAAAGCCCAAGTGCAGTTAAAGCCGAAGTACACAGCGGAAGAACAGGAAGAGATGGAACGCATTAAAAAGCTGCTAGGAGAGTGAGGTGATGCATATTGGCGGATGGTAAGGTTGTTATTGATACCCGTTTAAACAATGATGGTTTAAAAAAAGGAATCAGCGAGATTAAAGGCAGCCTCGGCGGTTTAAAATCTGTTGTTGGTAAAATTACGGGCACCATTGCAGCTGCGTTTGCGGTTCAAAAAGTATTGCAATTCGGTGCAGCATGTATTGAGTTGGGGAGCGATGTGGCCGAAGTTCAAAACGTGGTAGATACCGCATTTGGCAGCATGGCCTATAAAATGGAACAGTTTGCAGATACGGCAATCACTCAGTTTGGCATGAGTAAGCTCGCCGCCAAAAAGACCGGTTCGAGCTACATGGCAATGGCTCGCGGTATGGGTGTAGCCGAAGAGGCGGCCAGTGATATGGCAATCGCCTTAACCGGATTGTCTGGTGATGTTGCATCGTTCTATAACATCACGCAGGAACAGGCCGCCTATAAGCTGCAATCTGTGTTTACAGGTGAAACCGAAAGCCTGAAAGAACTGGGCGTTGTTATGACCCAAACCAATTTACAGCAGTACGCCATGGCAAACGGCATGGGCAGCAATATCCAATCCATGAACCAGGCACAGCAAACGGCTTTGCGTTATTCCTATGTGGTGGATCAGTTGCGTTTGGCAAGTGGCGACTTTGCCAAAACGCAAGACAGCTGGGCCAACCAAACCCGAATATTGGCCATGCAGTGGCAGGAGTTTATGAGCATTATCGGGCAGGCTCTTACAACGGTACTTTTGCCGGTAGTGCGTATGCTGAACACCATTGTTTCAGCGCTCATCAATATGGCGAATGCGTTTAACGCTGTAATTACATCAATTTTCGGCGGCGCACAAAAGCAAGTGCAAAGCACCAGTGCAGCCATTGAGAGTGCCAATGCAGGAATATCCAGCAGTGCCACAGATGCAGCACAAAGCGAGCAAGCACTTGCTGATGGTACAAGTGCAGCCGGAGATGCTGCGAAGGGCGCAACAACCGGCATCGATGAACTCAATGTGCTACAAAAAGATACCGCAAACAGCGGTTCCGGTGGGCAGGGTGCTGGAACAACCAGTCCCGGCGGTTCAGCAGCTGGTGGCGGTCTGGCGGAAACCGTAACCCAAGAAACGAAACCGATGACTGAAAAAATGAAGCAGTTTGTGGATAAAATCAAACAGCTGATTGAACCGCTCAAAGCGATTAGTTTTGATAATTTGATTACCGCCCTCGGAACGCTGAAGGATGCTATCACACCACTCGGTAAAACACTGTTTGCAGGCCTTGAATGGGCTTGGTACAACATCTTCGTTCCGTTAGCCGCGTGGACTGCCGAAAGTTTTTTGCCTGCACTCCTGGAAATGCTTGCGGCAGCCATCGTAGCACTGAATGCAGGGATTGAGGCACTGCAGCCCATGGCCGTGTGGTTGTGGGAATCTTTTCTGCAGCCACTGGCAAGTTGGACTGCTGGGGCAATTGTGGAAACGCTACATCTTTTCACGGAAGGATTGCAAGGTGTATCTACCTGGATATCAGAAAATCAAGGATTAGTGGAAACGGCAACGGTAATTGTGGGGGCCTTTATGGCTCTGTGGAAATTGACCGATATAGCAACTTGGTGCATTAATGCGGGTGGAGTTATTGGTGTGATACAGGGGATTACGGAGGCAGTTAAAGCATCTACCACAATGAAGCTGGCAGATAAACTGATGGATTTGCAAATCATAGCACTTTACGCAAAGGATTTTGTGGTGAGTGCCGGAAAGGCACTCGCCGCAATCCTTAAGAATACAGCCGCATGGGTAGCAAGCACTGCTGCAAAAGGTGCAAATACAACTGCACAATGGCTGCAAATTGCAGCAACAACGGCTTGGAACGCAATTTGTGCAACAGCTACGGTGCTCACGACGGCATTTGGTGCGGCGGTAGCATTCCTGACATCCCCTATTGGTTTGGTTGTAGTTGCCATTACGGCCCTGATTGCGATTGTGGTATTACTAATAACTCATTGGGATACCGTGAAATCGGTGGCCAAATCGGTGTGGAACGGCGTTGTAGCTGTGTGGGGAGGAGCTTCCGCATGGTTTAAAAATGTAGTAATTAATCCTGTTTTAAACAACTTTTCAATCTTGTTTAGTTCTATCAAGAGGATATTCCAAGGGATCATAGACTTTGTGATGGGCATATTTACTGGAGATTGGAAGAGGGCCTGGCAGGGTATAAAGGATATATTTGGAGGCGTATGGGATGGGGTTACAGGGTTGCTCAAAAATAATGTAAACTCAATCATTGGGTTCGTGAACGGATTGATATCGGCAGTGGCGGCAGGTATAAATGCGGTGATTGGGGCGCTAAACGGAATTAATGTTAGCATACCCCAATGGGTTCCTGGTTTGGGAGGCGCAAGCTTTGGATTTAGCATTCCAACGATTTCAGCTCCCCAAATCCCCGCCCTGGCCCGTGGCGCAGTACTGCCTGCTAATAAGCCCTTTTTGGCCATGGTGGGCGATCAGAAGCGGGGCACCAATGTGGAGGCACCGCTGGATACCATCAAACAGGCCCTGGCAGAGGTGCTGGCCCAGGTAGGCGGCCAGGAACTTACTGCCAGCCAGCCCATTGAGGTGACACTGGACGGGCAGGTGCTGTACCGGGCCATGAGCAAAATCCAGGCAAGGCAGGGCAGACGGATTGGAGGTGCTTTTGCAGATGCCTATTGATTTAAAGGAATCCACGGGTTTTTTGTATCTTGGAGCCAGCCCCTACACGGATAAAACCAATTACAGCGTAAAGGTTCCCTACCCGGATATGGGCAGTGCACCCTTTACCACCAGCCGACTGGTGGACAGTGCCCGGAATGCTCAGGGCACCATGGTGGGCCGGATGGTGGGCCGGAGCATCGACAAGCAGGAGATGGGCTGGAGTGTGATTTCCTGCCAGCTGTGGTGGGAGATGAACCGGTGGTTTGAAAACGGCCACTTCACCTTTTATTGCCACTACTTCAACTTTAACACCGGTCGGTGGCTCACCCGGCTGATGTATCTTTCGGATGTGAAGGTAAGCCCAGGACTGGTGGAGAACGAAACGGGAGAGCCGGTCTTTTTGCGGGATGCAGGTTTTTCTGTGGTTGACTGCGGGGTGGTGTAAGGATGCAGGTTGTAACACCAGCCTACCGAGAGGAAATGGCCCGGCCGGTATGCGGCCCGGCCCTGGTGGAGCTGGAGATGCGGGTGGTGGATGTGGATGCGGCGGCTGGTGCCCAGGTGGACAAAGAGGATGGAATTTACTGGTCTGACGCAGAGAGCACCCTGGCCACCGAGGGGGCACCCCACCGCAGTTATGCCACCTTTGAGCCGGGCCGCTGGAAGATGGACGGCAGACTGCACATTGCCCCGGAGCCTGGAAAACCCACCTTGACGGAAGGATTTGTGAGCCAGGAGATGAGCGACAGCGAGGGGTGGTTTGAAAGCCCCCCGGAGCTGGTTTTGGATTTTGCAAGCCCGGTGAATCTGCCAGGTCTGACCCTGGCCTTTGACCAGGTGGCGGGGGAGTGGTGCAGCCAGATTACACTGGACACCTGGAAGGAGGGCCGGCAGGTGGAAAGCAGCCGGCTAAAGCCGGATGGAGTGGTGTGGGTGGCACAGGGACCGTGGCAGCCCTTTGACCGGCTGCGGATTCGGTTTGAGCGCACCTGCCAGCCGCTGCGGCGGGCCAGGGTGAGCCGCATTGTGTTTGGTCTGGAGCTGGTGCTGGGGTCGGAGCAGTTAAGCAAAACCATCCAGTTGACCCAGATTGACCCGGTGGGGCGGCGGTTGCCCACCGACACCTTGAAGTTTACCGCCATCAACACCAACCTGATTACAGACAGCCAGGTGGGGCGGTATGACCCGGACAACCCACAGGGGATTTGGAGGTATTTTGAGCAGCGCACCCCGGTGCATATTCGGTATGGGCAGACCATTACAGGGGGGATGCGCTGGGGCGATATGGCCCGGCTTACCTGGCAGGATGCAGCCGAAAGCAACTGGAAGGACATCCGGGAGGGTGGTTTTGTGGAATGGCTGGATGGCGGCCGGTATTACCTGACCGGACAGCCCACCATAGACGGGATGTATGCCCAGTTTGAAGCAACGGATGCCGTGGGGATTTTGGATAACACCTATT
>CALWNE010000028.1 GCA_944382705.1 uncultured Allofournierella sp. | reverse complement strand
ATTCCAGCTGTCCTCGATTTTCTGTGTTCTTTACCAGCATTTTTATCACCCTACACCATTATACCCCATTTTCTTCCATGATACGAGAAAAAGGCCGCCTTTTGGCGACCTTTTTCGACAGGCTGAGGTACAGACCGAAAGGTCTGTACCTTTTTGCTTTGCTCTTGCTTTGCTTTTGCTGCCATGGCATAAAAGGGGAGCTTGCCGGCGGGTCATTGCAGGGGATGCTGCACCATCCCCTGCAATGCTTTTTAGGCGGCAAGGCAGCTGGCCCATGCTTAGAGAGCAGCGTACTCCTTGGCAATCTGGGCTGCTACACGGGCGTTGTTGTAGGCCAGCTGGATGTTGGTGGCCAGGCTGCGGCCCTGGGTGTACTCCACAATGTGAGCCAGCAGGTAAGGGGTAATGTTCTTGCCGCGAACCCCCTCCTTGTTGGCGCTGTCCAGAGCCTTGTCGATGATGGCGCTCATCTCATCAAAGTCCATGGCGTATTCCTCCGGCACGGGGTTGCCAATCAACATACCGCCCTCCAGGCCCAGGTCCCACTTGGTCTTGGCGATTTTAGCAACCTCGGCAGCGTCCTTGGCGTTGCAATCCACCCCGAAACCGCTCTTGCGGCAGTAGAAAGCGGGGAAGTCGTTGGTGTTGAAGCCCAGAACAGGCACACCCATGGTTTCCAGGTATTCCAGGGTCAGGCCGATGTCCAGAATCATCTTGGCACCTGCGCAAACCACAGCCACAGAGGTGTGGGCCAGCTCCTGCAGGTCAGCGCTGATGTCCATGGTGGTTTCGGCACCACGGTGTACGCCGCCGATGCCGCCGGTGGCGAATACCTTAATGCCAGCCAGGTGAGCCAGAATCATGGTGGAAGCAACGGTGGTGGCACCGGTGCCGCCCTGGGCCAGAATGATGGGCAGGTCACGGCGGCTTACCTTTACAACGCCTTCGCCCTTGCACATCAATTCCAGCTCCTGCTGGTTCAGACCAACTTTCATGCGGCCGTTGATGATGGCCATGGTGGCGGGCACAGCACCCTCAGCACGGATGATGCGCTCCACCTGGGCAGCAAACTCCAGGTTCTGGGGGTAGGGCATACCATGGGACAGAATGGTGCTTTCCAGCGCAACCACAGGCTGACCGGCTTCGATGGCTGCTTTTACTTCGGGGGTAATATCCAAATAGTCTTTCAGGTTCATTTTACATACTCCTTCATCAGTTGGTTTACGGTCTCCACGCTCATGGCAGGGTTGATGGTGTCAGCACCGCTGATGGCCACCAGACCCGCACCCAGCGCAAAGTCCAGAACATCGCTTTCGTTCATGCCTGCCATGGTGGCATACAAGATGCCTGCCATGGTAGCATCCCCTGCGCCGGTGGCGTTTACCATCCGGTCAAAGCGGCGGCTGCGTTTGTGCATGGCGCCGCCCGGGCCCATGTAATAAATGCCGTCCGCCCCAAGGCTTACAAACACCCGCTGCACACCGGTGGCAATCACCTTTTTGCAGGCCGCTTCCAGGTCCTGTTCGGTAGTGATAGGCATATCGGCCAGAATCTCCATCTCCAGCCGGTTTGGCTTGATGGTGTGAAAACGCCCCAGAATAGGCACCACGCTTTTGGCCCAGGTGGTACTCACCGGGTCGATGTAAAGGGGTGCGGTGCAGTGTTCTGCCAGGTAGGTGAGGGCAGCGGGCGAAAGGTTTGCATCGCACACCACCACGGCGGCCTGGTTGAGCAGTTCAAGCTGGTCTGCCACAAACTGCTGGTCCATCTCCTTCAAAATGTGCATATCGCTCATGGCAACCAGCATATCCCCGGCAGAGTCCATGATGGAAATATAGCTAGAGGAGCGGCACCCGGGCCGAGTCATAAGGCCCTGGGTGCCAATGCCCAGCTGCTGGCACCCGGTGCGAATCATCTGGCCATAGGCATCGTCCCCTACGGCACTGATCAGCTCGCACCGCTGGCCCAAACGGGCCAGATTGTCCAGGATATTGCGCATAACGCCGCCCATGGACAGATGCAGCCGGCCGGGATTGGAGTCCCGCATGATAATGGGCGAAAGGCTTTGGCCGTGGATGTCCACATTGGCCCCGCCAATGCCCGCAATGTATTGCTCTGTCAAAAAGGTTTCCCCCTGTGGAAAGCTCTCGCAAAAAGAGCCGTTCAAGATTGTCCCCTGCAATGGCTGTGGGAACACACTTATTGTACTATGGCCGCAATTTTGTTACAAGTGACAATCGACACTATGTATAATTAGCGGTTTTGTATGCCACACTATCTGCAAATCAACGCACACAACCCCTGCACCAGCCGGTTGGCGCAGCAGGGCAAAAAGCAGCAAGGAGCAGATGGAATATGGAGCAAATCAGGCAATTTCTCAGGGGCAGAGGCTTGTATGCTGTGCTGACAGCGTGCATTGCGGCGGCGGTGGCCTTTAGCTTTTTTGGAGTAAAAAACATTTTACAGCAGGAAAATATGGCAAATCAGGAGGGGACACAGCAATGGGATTTACCGGGTCAGCCAGTGGAGCAAAAAGCACCGGATGTGCCGGTCACTACCCCGACCGCTACCACCAAGCCCAACGCATCGCCGCAGCCTGCCGAGTCCTCGCCTTCTGCTGGTGGTGCTGGGTCTGCTACCGAGCAGCCCGCCGTGCAGGAACTGCCAGCCGATGCACCGCTGCCTTCCTTCGTTTGGCCGGTGGATGGGCAGATTGGGCAGGCATTTAGCGGAGATCAGCTGGTATACAACGAAACTTTGCGGGACTGGCGCACCCACAATGGCCTGGATCTGACAGCCCAGGCCGGCGCACCGGTATACAGTGCCAAGGCAGGCACCGTGAAAGCGGTGTACGAGGATGTGCTCTGGGGCCAGGTGGTGGAAGTGGAAAGCGATAGCATGGTATGGCGGTACTGTGGCCTGGAAGCAGACTCGGTAAGCGTGCAGCCAGGGGACAGTGTGGAACAGGGGCAGACCTTGGGCGCATTGGGTGTTATCCCCGCAGAGCAAACGGAATGCCACCTGCACCTGGAATTGCTTCAGGATGGGGTATACCAAGACCCTGCCATCCAGCTGGCAGATTGATGAAGCAAAAGGCGGCACAGGGCTTGCGCATATGCTGTGCAAGGTTTGTGCCGTGCCAGAGATTGAGGCACAAGAAAAACAGCCCCCGGTTTCCTCTCAGCAGGAAAAACCGGGGGCTGTTTTGTTTATTTGTTGGAGCCAGGTGTGCCAAAGTAATGTTCGCAGAACAGCGTGCAGGTCAAGGGTTTGTTATAGTAATAGCCCTGGGCCACATCACAGCCAAGCTCCAGCATCATCTGGGCTTGCTCTGCGGTTTCCACACCTTCAATGACGGTGGTGAGGTTCAGGCTGTGAGCCATCTGCACAATGCCCTTAATCACCAGGTCACGCTTGGCAGCATTGGTGTTATCGCTGGTGGAAAGGAACACACGGTCCAGCTTAAGTTCATCAATGGGCAAATCCTTCAGCGAGTTCAAGGAGGAGAATCCGCTGCCGAAATCGTCCATGGAGATATGCAGCCCGTGGCTGCGCAGCTCGTTCAGGATGAAGTACATCCGCTCGGTGTTTTCCATGGCCAGGCTCTCGGTTACCTCCAGCACCACCAGGTGGGGCGGAATGTTGTAACGCTCCAAGGTGGAGAGCACCTGGTTAATGTAGTTCTTTTCGTAGAACATCAACCGGCACTGATTGACCGAAACAGGCACTACGGGCAGGCCCTGATCCAGCCATTCACGCAGCTGACGGCAGACATGCTCCAGCATATAATAGTCCAAATCTACGCAGAAACCGTTGCGCTCAAACAAGGGCACGAACTGGCCGGGGTAAACCATGGACCCATCTGGCCGAATCCACCGAACCAGAGCTTCGGCACTGGTAAGTGCCCCGGTGCGCAGATTGATTTTTGGTTGCAGCCATACCTGGAATTCTTCGTTGGCCAGCGCTTCTTCCATGCAGTTCTCAATCTGGTTGTTTACCAGAATGGGTTCATAGATGCTGGGGCGGTAGAAGATGATTTCATCACGCCGCTGCCGCTTTGCACTATCCAGTGTAAGGGAGGTTTGCAGCATGATGGTCTCCAGGTCTTGGTTATGCTTGCTTACAAAGCGAATGCCGCAGGAGAAAATCAGGTGAAGATTCTGGTGTGCGTTAATGGAGAACTTTTGCATATCTGCAAGCAGTTCTTCCAACCGGCGGGTAACATCCTCCTCGTTGGTATCATCCAGCAGCAGAATCCAGCCTTTGGGACTGGAAGCGTACAGTTCTTTGCCTTGCAGACTACGCTTGAGGCAAAGAGCGATGTGCTTTTGCAGCCGGTTGAAGGCTTCCAGACCGTAAAGGTTTTTAACCAGCTCGCCATTGTCTGTTTCCAGCATTACCAATGCTTTGGGTGTGCTGCCAAGCCGGTTGGGCAGCTCGTTCATAAAGCGGTGGCTGTTCCAGCACTCGGTAACGGGGTCGATGTAGGCCAGCTGATACATGGTTTTAGTGTTCTGCTGCATGGTGTAGTAAATGTAAAAAGCAAGCAGGAAGAACAAGAAAAACAGGCTGTAAAAGGTGGCGCGCTGCAGCATCAGCCAATGGGATATATCGGTAACCAGCAGCTCGTGAGGAACAACGGTTACGATGTACCAGTTGTTATAGCTTAAGGGGCGGAAATACAAATCGTAAAAGGTGCCGTTTGCTTCCACTTCCATGTAAGCGGCCTGACGGTCTGCAAATGCCGAAAGCAATGCATCCGCCGATTCCGAATCAATGGCCGGGGAATCAAACATATTGAGGACATCGCCGGTGAAGTAGGTGGTGTTGCGCACCACAAAGGTGCCGTCATCGGTGATGATGTGGTTAACGCCCACATCATTGAACAGATTGGCCGAAAGCACATACCGAAGGGTATTGGTGTAGTGAGAGCCGCACAGCACACCTATGATTTTGCTGGGGGCGCCGTCCTGTTGGTAAGGGGTGCCGCCCTCGTAGATGGGAACAAGGTACCGGTTTACATACTC
>CALWNE010000027.1 GCA_944382705.1 uncultured Allofournierella sp. | reverse complement strand
CCAGCTGTCCTCGATTTTCTGTGTTCTTTACCAGCATTTTTATCACCCTACACCATTATACCCCATTTTCTTCCATGATACGAGAAAAAGGCCGCCTTTTGGCGACCTTTTTCGACAGGCTGAAACCTGCCCCCAGATGGGGCAGGTTTTTTTGATGCTTTGTGCAGGCTTTTAAGGCAGAGTGCAGACCTTAACCTGGATTGCTGCCGCAAAACAAGCCCTCAATCCAGCGAAAAATCCTCTGCCGAAAACTCCGGCAGCTTGGGCTGACGACGAGGTACACGGCGCAGGGGGTCGTACTCAAATTTTTTGCACTTGTGATAGGGCGACACCACGCCCTGTTTGCTGCACAAAATCATGCGGGGGTCGGTTGCCTGCCGGCCATACTCACAGTAGATACAGGCCGGGGCAATGTTGGCCCCAAAAATGGGCTTTTTACGCAGCAGCATGGCGAATTCCTCCTTTTGAACGCTTGGCCTGCCCGACGGCACAGCGCCTTGCAGAACCAGGCAAACAACCAGCCTGCATTCCCACTGGGCTTGCGCAAGCTTGTGGAGCAGGTTTGCAGCCTGCGGGGGAGTGCATTAACCCCGGCGATTGCCAGAGCGGCCTGCACCGCCGGGACGGCCACCGGAACGGCGGTTTTTCTGCTTTTCCCGGCGCTGTTCCGCTTCTTCCTGGGAGCGCTGAGTCTGAGCCTTTGCCTTACCCTTCTGGCCAGCGGCACGCAGGGCAGCCACCTCGCTCTTGGTCAGCTCACGGTACTGGCCAGGCTGGAGCATTCCCAGCTTTACGGCGCCCATGGCGTTGCGGCGCAGACGAATTACCTCCAGGCCCACTGCCTGGCACATACGGCGGATTTCCCGGTTTTTGCCCTCCTTGATGGTCATTTCCATCACGGTACGGTTGGGCTCATCCACTACCACATTGATGACGGCGGGCTGGGTAACGGTGCCATCCTCCAGGGTAACGCCCTTGCTCAGGGCAATCACCTGCTCCTCGTTGGCACGGGGGCGCACTGTAACACGGTACAGCTTGCTTACCCCGTGGGAGGGGTGCATCATCAGGTTGGCAAAGCTGCCATCGTTGGTAAGCAGCAGCAGGCCCTCGCTGTCCTTATCCAAACGGCCCACCGGGAACACACGCACGGGGTATTCACTTACCAGGTCCATTACCGTTTTGCGGCCCCGCTCATCGCTGGTGGTGGTTACAAAACCACGGGGCTTGTGCAGCATCAGGTAATGAAGTTCCTGCTTTTTTTCCAGCCGGATGCGCTGCCCGTCGATGCTAAGAACATCCCGGTTTACATCCATCTTATCGCCCAGTCGGGCGGGGTGGCCGTTGATTTTTACACGGCCTTCCGAAATAATCTGTTCAGCGGCACGGCGGGAACACATTCCCTGCTCGGCCATTACCTTTTGTACTCGTTCCAATGCCATAGTTTTTTTATTCCTCTATCTTTTAGTTGGGTCTGGGGTATTTTATTAAAGCTCGGTCTGGCTGGGCTGGGGTGTAGGCTCAGGCTTTGTGCCCAACAGAGCACCCAGCTTATCCACCAGTTCCGGCACCATGTTGAGGGCACGGTCCACCGTGCTGTTGGTATCCGCCAGCTGCACCGTGCGCACATTGCCGTCCTTGATGACCAAAAAAGCCACCGGAACCACCGAAACACCGGCACCGCTGCCGCCGCCAAACAGTTCTTTGGTGGTTTTTGCGCCAAAGTCCGACCCACCGGATGCAAACCCAAAGCTCACCTTGGAAACAGGCAGAATAGTAGTGCCCTCCACCACAATGGGTTCTCCAATGATTGTGTTGGAGCCAACCATTTCCCGGATTTTATCCATGGTAACGCTCATAAGACCTTCCAACGGTTTTTGTGCCATCTTGCAGTACCTCCAAGGTATTTCAACCAGTTTTGTGTTGGGGGCGCACCGCCGGGGCGGGGTTTGCCCTTTGCTTGTTTTACCACACCTTCTGCCGCTTCAGCTGCACCAGTGCCCAGATTGCTATATTTACCATTATAATCAGTTGACCGGTTACTTTACAAGAGAAAACTTCCCGGCCTGCATCTTCGCCGGTGTAATCCGGCCAGATATCCAGCTGTTTAAATTGCAGCCGAAAGAAATTATTCAGTATTCCCAGGCTGCTGTGCAGGGCTGCACGGGCCCAGCCTACACCCAGGGCAGTGGCCGCCGCATCCCTGCGGTGCACCGGCACCGCAATGCGGATGTGATGAATCCGCAATCCCCACAAAAGCCGCCGCACTGCTCCCCCTGCTGTTTGAATCAGGCTTTGCAGCCTGCCATCTGCCAGCCAGCGCATCACCCAGCTTTCCTGGGGCTGGCTCTGGGGGGCTGCCGCAGGCTTTTGTTTTTGTTTGGCAGTATTTTGCCCTGTGTCTTGCCCAGCTTTTTTTTGCTGGTCTGCCTGACCGCCCAAGGGTGAGGCTGTTTGGTGCTGCTGAGAAGCCGGTGCACCGAGGCTCTGGACCGGGGGCAGTTCTTTTGGCGGCGGTGGGGCCGGTTGCTGACCTCCCGGCTGAGAAGAAAGCCCCTGGCCGGGCAGCGAGTTTGGCTGGGGCTGCTTTTGCCGGTCAGCTTTTGGAGGCCTGGGTCGCTTTTTGGCAGGCCTAACGGGCTTTTCTTTTTTTGGGGGCCGTGGGTAGAGGGCAAACCGAAGCCCCAGCAGCTTCAGCTTTGCCGTAAACTGCCCCTGGGCATAGTCCAGCTCCAGGGTTACGGGCAGCAGCAACACCACAGCAAGCAACGCCAACACTGCCAGCAACAGCCAGCCAATTGCCTTTAAAAGCAACAGGACAACCGCCATTTTACTGCCTCCCCCCTGTTTTTTGTATATTTCAGTCGCAACAATACAAATAGTTATTTGTTTTCCTGTGTTTCCGCCGGTTGCGGCAGAATTCCCTCCTGGGGGCGCAGCGCAGGAAGCTGCTCTAAATCTGCCAGGCCGAAGGTGCGCAGGAATACCTCGGTGGTGCGAAAGCTCACCGGGCGGCCGGGCAAATCCAAACGGCCCGCCTCCTCCACCAGCCCTTTTTCCATAAGCTTTGCAATGGTGGAGGAAGAATCCACTCCACGCACCTGCTCCACAAACCCGCGGGAAACCGGTTGGTTGTAGGCAATCACCGCCAGCACCTCCAGTGCCGCCTGGGAAAGGGGCGTGTTGCGCCGGTTATCCAGCACCCGCTTAACCGGTTCCTGCACCTGGGTTTTGGTGGCCAGCTGCCATTTATCCCCCAAGGGCAGCAGGCAGATGCCCCGGTCGGCTTTATCGTATTCTTTTTGCAGCAACTCCAAAAAGCGCAGCACGGTGGCCCGGTCGGTTTCCAGTGCCTCGGCAATGCGCTGGGCACTAATGGGCTCTCCATGGGCAAACAGTACCGCTTCGATGGATGCTTTGATTTGTTTTTCCTGTTGGGTCATTGAATGCTTCACTCTCCTGCTCGTTTGCCCCGCTGCCGGCTGACCGACAGTGTTTCATCCATCTGAATTTGTACACGGCCTGCCCGAATCAGCTCCAGCACCGCCAAAAAGGTGGCCACCGTCTGGCTGCGGCTCTCCTGCCTGCTGAACAGCGCCCGCAGGCTGGACACACGGCCCATGACCAGGCTGCGCAGTACAAACACCACCCGGCTTGCAACCGACACAAAGGGCGCAGTCACCAGCGGCTCAAAGGTTTGTTGCGAGGGTGTTTTGCGCTTTTTGCCCCGGCCCATCAGCTGTTCCATGGCCCGCAGCAGCAGGGATGCCTCGTGCCGGTACCCATAGGCTGCATCGCTTTCCATCTCCAGCGGTGCACGCACAAAGGTACAGTTGGCCTGGGCTGCCTCGCCCATCTGGCGGGCAACCTCCTTGCAGGCGCTGTACTCAATCAGCTGGCCGGTAAGCTCCTCTTTCAGGCGCTGGGCTTCCTCGCTGCGGGGCAGCAGCAAAAAGCTTTTCATCTGCACCAGCCGGGCGGCCATCTCGATGAATTCACTGGCAACCTCCATGCGGTTGTCCTGCAAGCTGCTGATAATGGCGGTGTACTGGTCAATCAAATCCAGAATGGCAATGTCGTAGATGTTCATTTTGTTTTTGCTCACCAGATAGAGCAGCACATCCAGGGGGCCGTCAAATTCCTCCAGATGAAAGGTAAGGCTTTCCATCGGTTTTCCCCCTTATACCGCCAGCCCTGCTGCTCCGTACACCATGTGGTCCACAAAAGCGGTGCCCTGGTTCAGCAGATTCAGCATCCAGTTATTCATCAGGCTGAGGGGTACATCAAACACACCCAGCATGAGCAGCAGGAACATTCCAATAAAAATGTACCGTTCGTACTGCATAATTTGGAAATACAGTTTGCGGGGCAAAAACACCGTGGCAATGCGGCTGCCGTCAAAAGGTGGAATGGGCAACAGGTTAAAAACAGCCAGATTTACATTAATCAAGATAAGGATGCGCAAAAAGGACAGCAGCAAATCAAAAACAATAGTATCCGGCGTGTAAAAATAAGCCAGTTTATACAAAATGGTAACGAAATAAGCCGCCAGCAGATTGGAAAGCGGCCCGGCAGCGGCGCTGATGGCCATACCCAGCTTGGGGTTTTTGTATCGCTGGGGATACACCGGCACCGGCTTTGCCCAGCCAATGCCTGCAAAGATCATACACAAAGCACCCAAAGGCTCAAAGTGAGCCAAGGGGTTGAGGGTCAGGCGGCCCATGGCCTTTGCTGTGCTGTCCCCCAGTTTATCGCTTACCCATGCATGGGCGGCCTCGTGCAGGGGAATAGCCAACAGCATGGCAATGCCCCGCAGCACCCAGACCATCAGCTGCACTGGATTCATCAATCCCATAATGTACTCCTTTTCTTTAACGATTTATTATATAAATACATTAATTATAACTGTAAAAAGCAATCTCGCCTTTGTGGCACAGCGCTGCTGGAAACCATCGCTCCTGCTGGCTGGGGTTGCCATCTGTTGGGGCTTTTGGATTGCTGTATCAGTCGTATTATACCGTTTTTTCCCCTTGGCCACAAGCAAAAAGGGGCTTTTTGATGGTTTTTTTAGATATTTTTTAAAAAAGCCTTGATTTTTTCCGGAATGCTTGGTATCATATTCTAGCAACTTATGTTAAGAGGAGGTGCAGCAAATGGCAAAGTGCAATTGTTGTGGCAAGGGCGTTTCTTTTGGTATCCAGGTTTCCCACTCTCATCGTCGGTCTAACCGCACCTGGAAGCCCAATGTGAAGCGTGTTAAGGCTATTGTAGACGGTTCTCCCAAGTACATCTACGCCTGCACCCGCTGCCTGCGCTCGGGCAAGGTTACCCGCGCTGTCTGATTTACAACGCAAAAAACTGCCGGTCACATTCGTGACCGGCTTTTTTCTTTGTCTGGGCATTTCTGCTTGACTGCCCCGCCCTTAACCTTTTATAATGAAACAAACCATTCATCTGGCAAAGGCATTCCACGGAACCCGGTATTAGTTCCATTCCAGCTGGTTTCTGCACCGCAAAATGGAATGCCCCCCCTTTTGCCGTTCCCCTGTTCCCTGCCTGGCTTTTGCTAGGCCAAGCAGGCCGCTTAGTTTATTCCCCGGATGCTGTACTGCACGCCGGACAAAGGAGCCGATTGTTATGACCGTTACCCACATCTACCACAGCGGTTTTTTGGTGGAGCTGGAACACACCCTGCTGCTGTTTGACTACTACCAGGGCCAGCTGCCCCCTCTTAACCCCCAAAAACCCCTGTTTGTGCTTGTTTCCCACCTGCATTACGACCATTTTGACCCCATCATCTGGCAGCTGAGCCAGCAGCACCCCCAGGTGTTTTATGTGGTGGACCAGGCAATTTCCGTTCCCCCGGAGCATAAGGCACTTACGGTGCAGCCCCGCCGGGAATACCAGTGGCAGGGCCTGGGCATACGCACCCTTCAATCCACCGATGAGGGCTGTGCCTTCGTGGTGCAGGCGGAAGGATTGCAGATTTACCACGCTGGAGATTTGAACTGGTGGCACTGGGAAGGCGAACCGGACCAGGCCAACCTCTGGCATGACCAGGCATTCCACGCCGAGCTGGACAGCCTGCGGGGCCAAACCTTGGATTTGGCCTTTATCCCCCTGGACCCCCGGCAGCAAGACAATGCCTGGTGGGGCTTTGCAGACTTTTTAAAAGCCTGCCCCTGCCGCCATGTGTTCCCCATGCATTATGCAGACAACAAACCGGGAATGCTGGCTTACCTGAAACAGCCTGCTCTGGCCCCCTGGCTGGACTGCATTCATACCGAGGACTGCTGGCAAGGCCCGCAGCGCTGACCAAACCCACCTAAGGAGGATTTTCTACCATGAAATTCAAGATGATTCACGAAAATTACAATGTGCTGAACCTGGAGCGCTCCCTGGAGTTTTACAGCAAAGCCCTGGGCCTTGCAGAAGTTCGGCGCATTACCGCCGAGGATGGCTCTTTCATTATTGTGTACCTGGCAAACAGCGAGAGCAGCTTTCAGCTGGAACTGACCTGGATGCGGGACATGGAGCGCCCTTACAACCTGGGCGACTGTGAATTCCATCTGGCTTTTGAAACCGAGGATTTCGAGGCTGCCCACAAGCTGCACCAGGAAATGGGCTGCATCTGCTTTGAAAACCCCGCCATGGGTATCTACTTCATTCAGGACCCGGACGGCTACTGGCTGGAAATTCTGCCTGCAGGCCGCTAACAAAAAGCAACCCCCACTGTTCTCTTAGGCAACAGTGGGGGTTATGCTTTGTTATGCAGAGATTTTTTGCAGCTTGGCCATCGTCTGGCGGTACAGCACCAGTGCCAACAGAGCAGCCAGCAGTTCCGCCACCGGAAAAGCCACCCACACGCCCGACAGCCCTATCCATTGAGAAAACACCAGGGCTAGGGGCGGAATCACCACCAGCTGGCGCACCAGCGTAATGGTAAGGGATTGAAGCCCCTTTGCCAATGCTTCAAAGCAGCCAGCCAACACGGTGCCCAGGGTGGATACCAAAAAGCCCATGCTGGTAATGCGCAGCATCTCCACGCCCAGCCGCATCATCTCCGGGTCCGCCCCAAACAGGGCCATAATGGGGTTGGGCAGCAGCCAGAACAAAAGGGTTCCTGCACCCATCATGCCAGCGGTAAGGGCCAGGCTCCACCGGATGGTACTGTGCATTCGGTCCAGCTTGCCGGCACCGTAATTGTAGCTAATCAGCGGCCGCATTCCCTGAATCAGTCCATTGGCTGGCATATACACAAAGGTTTGCAGCTTGAAGTAAAGGCCGAACACCGCCACAGCCAGGGCGTGCAGGTCCACCAGCAGCGCATTGAGCACCGCCACCAGAAGGCTGGGCATGGCGGTCATAAGGCCGGAAGGAATGGCCACGCTGTACAGCCGTGCAGCGGTGGAGGCATCCGGCTTGAGGTAGCGCCACTGGATATGAATGCCGGTGTTAGCCTTTGCAAAATAGGCCACGGCCAGCAAACAGGCGGTAATCTGGCCAATGACGGTGGCCAGTGCCGCCCCTGCAACGCCCATGGCAGGCAGGCCCCACAAACCAAAAATCAGCACCGGGTCCAGAATGATATTTACAATGGCACCCACCATCTGCAACACCATGGGCGCCATCATGTTGCCCACTGCCTGAAGCAGCTTTTCGATGTAGATATGCAGCATGGAGCCTGCACACAGGCAGATGACCAGCCGGGTGTATACCAGGCTCATTGCCAGCACATGGGCATCCTGGGTAAACAGCTGCAAAAAGGGCCGGGCCAAAAACAGCCCCACAAACAAAAACACCAGCGAATGCAGGGCCGTGAACACCAGCCCCATGGAGGCAGCCCGGTCCACCTGCTCCTGCTCTCCCCTGCCCAGCTGGCGGGCCACATAGGCATTGGCGCCAACACCAAACCCAACCGCCACTGCCAGCACCATATTTTGCAGCGGGTATGCCAGCGAGACCGCCGTGAGGGCATCGTTGCTGAGCCGGGCTACAAAGATACTATCCACCACATTGTATAACGATTGAATCAGCATGGAGAGCATGGGCGGCACCGCCATGCGCAAAAGCAGAGGGAGTACCGGCGCACTGCCCATGGGATGTTGAGGGCGTGTCATAAAATCAAAAATCCTTTCTGTTAAAAACCGCACAAAAAAAAGAGCCATAGCCCCCTGTTTAAAAACTCAGAAACAGAGAAAAGCTATAGCCCTTTTGATGTACAAAAATCATTGCCGCCAAATGCTCTGGCAGCTCAGGCAGGTGATATGATACCACACCTGTGGCAAACCTGTCAAGCAGGGGTTAGTTCAAAATCTTGATGCCGCCCAGCAAAGGCACGGGTTTTTCCTGGTCTTGCAATGCATACACAAGACCAATCACCCACACCACCAGCAGAACCAACGAAATCAGGCCCAATGCCAAAGACAGAATCCAGCCCAAGAAGGGAATCCAGCCAAACAGCACCCGCACCAGGCTGATAACCAGGCTGGCCAGATTGATGACCAATGCCTGGTTCAGATGGAACCGGGCCCCCTGCTGGTCTCCTGCCACATAGGCCAGAATCCAGCCCACAAAGGTGAGGTATGCCACGATACCAGTCAATTTACGATCCATGTTTTTTCCTCCTAATTGGCGTACAGCACAGATCCAGCGGCGCTGAACAGCCAGTTTGTTTTGCTTGCCGCTGCCTGCAGATTGCGGCCGGTGATTAAAAATTGCGGCCATTCCAGCCCCAGTCCTGGGTTTCGGTGTACCGTACATACACCCGCTGGGACTCCACATCCAGTACACTTTCCAAAATTTCGGTTACACGGCCGGTAAGCTCGTCGCAGGCATCCGCCCGGGCTCCGCCGAACAAGTCCACCCGTACCATAGCCGCCGGGGCATCGCTGCCTGCGAACCAAAGCCGGGCTTCATCCTCCAGCTGAACCATGAGCCAGTCCTCATTTTTGCCGGGAATCACCGCAATGGCGTGCCCCAGTTGGTTTTTCAGCATCTCCCCCGCACCGTCCGAAACAGACAGATTTGTGGTTACATGAACAAATGGCATTGCTATTACTCCTTTCCTGCAACGGTTTACAGCAGATGACGGATGCGCGGTTTAATACGCAGCACATACATCTGTAAAACACTCAGCAACGCTGCATCGTATACAAAAAAGCAGAGATTGCCCAGTGCCAAAAGAACCGCCAGCAGCCAGCTTTGGGTCTGGGCAAATTCCTCCACCAAGCCCGGCATAGGCAGAACAAACAGCAGCAGTCCATACACTGCCACCACTGCCAGGTTGAACACCGCCGCCTTGCACAGCCAGGCCAGCGGCTTGCAGTGCATCCGCTGCAGGTGGGCCTTTAGCAAGGGATAGTGACCAAACAAAAACACAAAAAACAGCGCCAGCTCCTTATCCGGCACCAGCAGCACCGAAAGAACCGAAATCGCCCCGTAGCACATCCAGGCCAGGCGCATACCGCATTCCATGGCCACCACCATGAGCATAGCCCCTGCCAGGGCAGGTGCGCAGAAGGTGGCACAGGGAATGATGCTTCCGCTGAGCATCAGCACCACCGAAAGGGCGCAGATTACCCCGCACAGCGCCACCCGTTTGCTTCTACTCCGAGCCATGGGTCAGCACCCCTGACCGCAGCCGCAGCAGGCGTTCATACACCATAGCGCCATGCACATATCACAGCAGTTGCAGCCAATGGCATTGGCCTGTGCGCCGCCGTACATTCCGTAAGGGTCGCCAGGCATCTGGCCACCGGCGGTGCGCTGCAAGTTGTGCAAAGCCGCAGCATACTCCCGGTTGGAGGGTTCCTGCCGGCAGGCAAGCTCAAAGTAGCGCAGTGCCTCGCTCATCCATCCTTTGTAGTAGTAGGCACTGCCCATTAAAAAGTTCCACTCCGCCACCTGGGAGCCGCCGGGAATGGCCTGCAGGGCTGCCAACGCCTCATCCGCACGGCCTGCCCGAATCAGCGCCCGGATTTCCGGATATCTGCCCTGGCTTCCCTGCCCGTTCTGGCTGTACCCATTGTTTTGCTGCTGAGCCCCTGTACCGGAATCGCTCTGGCCGGAAGTTCCCAGCCGCAGTTCATTCATCACGGTATCAAAAGCTTCGTTCAGCTCGTTCATCTTCTGCTCGGCCTGCTGGCGCAGAGGGCCGACCTCATAATTTTGAGGGTCGTACTTCTGGGCCAGTGCCCGGTAAGCAGCCTTCACTTCTTCTTCGGTGGCTCCGCGGCGGAGCCCCAGTACCTGGTATGCATCCATGGCTTTTCCTTTCCTGCCCTCAGTGCAGCATTCTGTGCTGGTTGGGCAATGGCTGTCCAGCCCGCTGAATGCTGGCAGGCAGCCCCAAAAACAAAATATTATCCAAAATAGGCCGGTTGGTTTTCAGGTTCAGCAGATTGTAGCACCGGGCCACCTCACCGGCAGCCAGCCGGCATTCCAGCTGCACCCGCTCCACCGTTTGCTCCCGGCTCAGCCCCAGGGCCGCAAATACATTATAGCGGCCCTTCTGGCAGTCCTTTTCGTAGTCCTCTGCTGCATCCAGCCAGTAGAGAATCTTGCCCAAAAACAGGCCCATCCGGCGCAAAATCACCTGCTGGTCAGCGTCCTGGGTGCAGGCAGCCAAAATGGCCCCGGTCATCCTGCCAGTTGGTTCTGCCGCCTGGTCCGGGCTGGGGCAGTGCTCCTGCTCGGTCTGCTGCTGGCAGGCAGTTTGCGCCGCCAGCTCCCGGTCAATTTCCCCAAAGGCAGCCGCCGCCTTTCGGTGGGCTTTTTTCAGTACCAGTCGGGCAAGGCGGGCCAGCTGCCGTTTGGGCCAGGCTTCGTCGGCAACATCATCCTCCAGCTTGTACCAGCTTAGCAGCACCAGTGCCGCCGCCGCAAGGTGCAGCCCCTGGGTGTGCTTTTGCAGGCAGCGCCGCTGCAATGGGTTTGCAATGCACCGTTCCCGGCATACCGTGCCCCCATCCCCGCTGATGCCGTCAGCCAACAGGGCCACCGTAACCAGGTCATAGTTCAGCAGCATTCTGGGCCAAAAACCATAGTCCGCCTTTAGCTGTTTGCAAAGCCCACAGTACACCGCCCGGTAGCTTTCAAACTCTTTTACCTTCATTTCAGGCTTTACAGGGGTAATATACCCAAACATCTGGCCCCCTCCTTTTGCCTGCAAGATGCAGAAACTTCTCCTAATGTATCATACACCATTTATTGTTGTTTTACAATGAGGGACCCCTTACCCCGACCTATTGTTCCCAAAAAGTTTACAATCCCTTCTTTTGTACTGCAAAACAGAACGGACTGCAGCCCCGCAGGCAAGCAGTCCGTTTGGTTGATGTACTGGTCAGGATGCCGTGGGCTGGGCTTCATCGCCGTCCATTGCATCCAATGTGCAAAAGGTATAGCCCTGGGCCGCAAACCAGTCGATGATGTCCGGCAGAGCTTCGGCGGTGGTTTTGGTGGCCTTGGTATCGTGCATCAGCACCACTGCGTCGGCACGGTCCTGCACACTGTCCACCACATTGTGATAGATTGTATCGGCGCTGGGGTGGCCACCCACCGCATCGTTGGCGCAAACATTCCAGTCAATGTACCGGTACCCCTTTTCCGCAGCCTGGGCCTTGAGGGTTTTCATAATGCTGCTCCCCCCGTATTTGTGGCTTACCGTGTTGGTGCTGCCGCCAGGAAAGCGCAGCCAGTGGATGCGGTCCACGTCGGTGTAGGGGCTGATTTTCTGCCGCAGCTCCTTAATATCAGCCCAAAAAGCTGTGGTGCTGGCATAGATGCTGCTATACTCGTGTGTGCAGCTGTGCAGTGCAATCTGGTGCCCCTCCTGGGTGGCCCGTTCAATCAGATGAAGATAGTTCTGGTTATTTTCTGACGCTACCACAAAAAAGGTGCCCTTAACTCCTTTTTCCTTCAGGGTATCCAGCACCAGCTCGGTTGTTGCACTGGGGCCATCATCAAAGGTTAGGAACACCCGCTTTTGCTGGGGATTCTCCTGGGGCTGACCCGCCGCCGACTCCACCGTTCCAAACGCCAAATCACTTTGAGCGCAGCTGGTGTGGGGCTGCTGCACTGCACACCCCACCCAGACTGCTGCCGCCAGACAGCCCGCTGCCCACAGCACAGTCCATATGCCTTTTGCCTTCATTGCATTCATCCTTCCTTTCCCCGGTTGATTTGCCAGCGCAAACCTTTTATACTAATGTGTATGAACCACCAGGTGGGTTTATCCCCAAAAAGGAGAGCATTATGGAAGTTGTCACCCTCATTCTGGCCGCCGCAGCCTGTGTACTGGGCCTTTTGAATCTGCTGCGCCAGCCTCCCCAGCCGGATTTGACCGGAGAGGATTTAGAAAAGGTACGCCAGGACCTGCTGGCGGAAATCCGCCAGACCCGTCAGGAACTAAACGCCCGTGTGATGGGCGGAATGCAGGCCAGCGTAACCCAAACCGAACAAAAACTGGAAAGCATCCGGGCCACCATGGAGCTGCGGCTCAGCACCATGCAGGCCAGCAACGACCGCCGGCTGGACCAGATGCGCCAGACGGTGGACGAAAAACTCCAGCAAACATTGGAGGACCGGCTGCAAAAGAGCTTTGGTCTGGTGAGCAAGCAGCTGGAGATGGTGTACCAGGGCCTGGGCGAGATGCGCACCCTGGCCACCGGCGTGGGCGATTTAAAGAAGGTGCTCAGCAATGTAAAAACACGGGGTATTCTGGGCGAAATCCAGCTGGGCGCCATTTTGCAGGAACTTCTAACCAAGGAACAGTATGCCGAAAACCAGGCCACGGTGCCCGGCAGCAGCGACCGGGTGGAATTTGCCCTCAAGCTGCCCGGCGACGGCCAGGCCCCCGTTTGGCTGCCCATTGACGCCAAGTTCCCGGTGGATGCCTACTCTGCCCTGCTGGAAGCCTACGACAGCGGCGACAAAGCAGCTGTGGAGACCGCCGCCAAGGAGCTGGAAAAACGCATCCGCAGTTTTGGCAAGGACATTCACACCAAATACATTGCACCGCCCCATACCACCGATTTTGGCATTATGTTCCTGCCCATTGAGGGGCTGTATGCGGAGGTGGTACGCCGGGGCATGGCGGAACGGCTCCAGCGGGAATTCCGCATTGTAGTGGCAGGCCCCACCACCATGGCCGCTTTGCTCAACAGCTTGCAGATGGGCTTTCGCACCCTGGCCATTCAAAAGCGTTCCAGCGAGGTATGGAAGGTGCTGGGCAGCGTAAAAACCGAGTTCGATACCTTTGGCGCAGCCCTTGCCCAGGCACAGAACCGCATCAACCAGGCCAGCCACGAGCTGGAAAACCTGGTGGGCGTGCGCACCCGCCAGATACAGCGGAAACTGAGCCAGGTAACCCAGATGCCCAGCGAGGAAACCGAGCCTGAAAAAATTTCTTTGCTGTAATTTCAAAATTTTGCCTTGACTTTTCGCACATTCTCTGGTAGAATACTTCTTGCAGCTTCAAGCGGCTGCATTATGCGAGGGTGGCGGAATCGGCATACGCGCATGTTTGAGGTGCATGTGGTTTTTACCTTGAGGGTTCAAGTCCCTTTCCTCGCACCATAACTGGACACCAATTTTGATACAATGAGTATCAAGGCTGGTGTCCAGTTTCTTTTTATTTTCCCTTGATTTGCAACGGTTTTCCCATACGATTTAACGAAAGGTCAGAGGTATGTCCACTTTTGGGGAAGGTATGTTCAACTGTAAATTATTCCTTTTGCAAGATCAGTCTACTTGTTCGTGTGCTTACGGCGCACAATATGGATCTGTTAGATAAATTGAAATTTGACTACTTGGTATTCTGATTCTATTTTTACGCCAAGATTTTAATTTAGCAGAGCGCCTTCCAGGTCAGCCATCATGGCATCCAGTGCCTGAACACTATCGGTGGAAGTATACCAGACATTTGCGTGTTCGATGAAGTAAACGATCTTACCGTTCTTGTAAACATCCAGTTCCTTAATCAGCTCATTCTCGATTACTTCGCGAGCGCCCATCACACTTTCGTCAGATGCACCGGTAGCATTACTGCGGTCAAGAATAAACATATGTTCAGTTCCATTCTACTTCCACCGGAAAGAATCGCCTTCAAATCAATATCCATCACACCGATAAAAAGTGACAGAATGGAAATGATCAAAAGTGAGATTCCGAGGAGTATCGATGACAAACCTTGGATACTTCTCCTTTTTATTTTAAATATTTGCAAGGTTAGTAATAGACAGAAAGGGGCTACCCATTCGCATAAATGATTTCAAAATCTACTTTATATATCTAAGAAAAGTTTACTTATGGATTACTTCCTGTTATAATATAAAAAACGGAGGTACACGCTAGGAATAGCTTAAGCGTTAAGGTTGTAAACGGTCAGGTAGCCTACGGAACGGACATTATGACCCGTATCACTTACTGCTTGGAACATGAGGAACATCCTGCAAACCTTCAGCGCACTACTGTTGAAACCTTTCATTTCCTTCTGGCTCAATTAACGGAATCAACCGGCATTGATACCTCCAAGTGTTCTGTTATGGTGATATCTGGCAATACCACCATGGTTCATTTCCTTCTTGGGCTGAATGCATGGACCGTCTTTGCCGCCCCTTTCGCTCCCGTTACGGCAGATCCCGGATATCTCTGGGGTCATGAGCTGGGCATGGATTTCGAAGGTCTTCTTTACTTTATTCCCGCCGCATCCAACTATGTAGGCGACGATATTGTCAGCGGTCTGCTGGAACTTGGTATTCATAAGCGGGAAGAAACGAATCCCTTTTTTGATATTGGCACCAATGGTGAGCTGGTCATTGGAAACAACCAATGGCTGGTAGCAGGTGCCGGAGCTGCGGGACCTGCATTGGAAGGTTATATCAGCCGCTATAGTATGCGTGCAGCTCCCGGTGCCATTGATTCTGTAAAGATCCACGGAGAGGAGCTGTCCTATACAACCATTGGCAATGAAAATCCAATCGGCATCTGCGGAAGCGGTATCATCGACCTGCTGGCACAGATGCGTCTGAATGGCTGGATTAACATTGCGGGAGAACTGAATCCTGCAAGCTCACCAAGGATCGTCTATCTGCCTGACGAAAACCAGTATGGTGTGATTTATGCCCATGCGGAAGAATCCGCAACCGGCAGTCCTCTCTATTTCTCCCAGACCGATATCGATCAGTATCTTGACACCAAAGCAGCGGCCTTCACCATGATGGAGTGCTTGCTGGAATCTGCAGGTATCGCCTTTGAGGATCTTTATCATTGTTATCTTTCAGGTGCTTTCCCTGCCCATTCCGATCTGGAATCTGCCATTACCATCGGCATTTTCCCGGATCTTCTCAGGGAGAAGTACCGTGTTTTGCGAAACAGTTCTGTGGACGGTGCCAGAAAGGTTCTGCTGGACCATTCCCAGCTGGCAGAGGCCAAAGAACTTTTGGAAAACATCTACTGCGTCCAATTTGCATCTATTCCCGATTTTCTTGTCCGGATGCAGGCAGCAAAATTTATTCCCCACACAGATATGAACCGGTTCCCTTCTGTACAGCAGAAACTCAGCAATCCGGACTGCGGCATGGACAAGCTTTGATTTGGTGAGTTTGTCACAGAATGCAAAGGAAAAGATTGGTAAACTATATTTAAAAAGGTAAACAAGGGGAACACCTATATGTGGTTTATTCTTGCCTTGGCTTCTTCTATTTTCGTAGCGCTTACCTCTATCCTGGCGAAGATCGGTATTGACGGAGTCAATTCCAATCTTGCAACCGCCATTCGCACCGTTGTTGTATTGGTTATGTCCTGGGGTATGGTTTTCCTCACCAATTCCCAGGGAGGAATCACTGAGATTTCCAGAAGAAGCTGGGTGTTTCTGGTCTTATCGGGCCTCGCAACCGGTGCCTCCTGGCTTTGCTATTACAAGGCCCTTCAGTTGGGCGAGGCTTCCAAAGTGATCCCCATTGACAAGCTCAGCGTTGTGATTACGATGGTACTTGCAGCACTGATTCTGCACGAGCAATTCACCCCCAAATCCATCATCGGCTGCGTCCTGATTGCGGCTGGCACTTTACTTATGGTTTTATAATTCAGATAGGAGAGATTACCATGAAACAGAATCAAATCATTCAAAATATCATTAGTCGGGAAATTCTGGATTCCCGTGGAAACCCCACTGTGGAAGTGGAAGTAATTCTCGAGAGCGGGATCATCGGTCGAGCCTCTGTTCCCTCCGGTGCATCCACCGGCATCTATGAAGCACATGAGCTTCGGGACGGAGATTCCAACCGTTATCTTGGAAAAGGCGTTTCCAAGGCAGTGGAGAATATCCGCAGCGAAATCGCCCCTGCCCTGATGGGCAAAAATGTACTGGAGCAAACCCGCATCGATGAGATTATGATGGATCTGGACGGAACCCCCAACAAGAGCCGTCTGGGTGCCAACGCCATTCTGGGTGTGTCCCTCGCCTGTGCCAGGGCTGCTGCTGCATCCCAGGACATCAGCCTGTACCGGTACGTAGGCGGCATGAATGCAAAGACGCTCCCTGTGCCCATGATGAACATCCTCAACGGTGGCGCTCACGCTTCCAACAATGTGGACATCCAGGAGTTCATGATTATGCCCATTTCCGCAGGAAGCTGGAAGGAAGCTCTGCGCCGGTGCGCCGAGGTCTTCCATACGCTGAAAGTTATTCTGAAGGAAAACAAGATCCCGGTGACCGGTGTGGGCGACGAAGGCGGCTATGCCCCCATGCTGAAACGGGACGAAGATGCCCTCTCCCTCATTGTTGCGGCCATCGAAAGAGCCGGATACAAGCCCGGTGCCGATTTCATGATCGCCATCGACGCCGCTTCCTCTGAATGGTATGAGGAAGAGCAAGGCATCTATCGTCTGCCCAAGGCCGGTAAGGTTCTGAGCAAAAATCAGATGGTGCAGATGTGGAAGAAATTAGCAGAAAAGTATCCCATCATTTCCCTGGAAGACGGCATGGCCGAGACCGACTGGGAAGGCTGGAAGATGCTGACCAAGGCACTGGGTAAGCAAATTCAGCTTGTCGGCGACGACCTCTTTGTGACCAATACCCAGCGGCTGAAGCAGGGTATCGAAATGGGAATCGGCAACTCCATTCTCATCAAAGTGAATCAGATCGGCACGCTGACGGAGACCCTGGATGCCATTGCCATGGCAAACCGGGCAGGCTATACGGCCATCATCTCCCACCGATCCGGTGAGACGGAGGATACCACCATTGCGGATCTGGCCGTTGCGCTGAATGCAGGACAGATCAAAAGCGGCGCCCCCAGCCGCAGCGACCGTGTTGCCAAGTATAATCAGCTGCTTCGCATCGAGGAGGAGCTGGGGAACCAGGCACAGTATCCCGGTAAAAGAGCATTCTTTAATCTGTAATTACATAATCAAGCCAATGCCCGCAGTTCGATAGGAGCTGCGGGCATTTCCCGTCCTGGTGATATACGCATCATCGTTGGTTTGCAAATAACCATAAATCTGCATATGAGGGTCGTAGCCAGCTTCTAAAATGCCGCCGATAATTTGTAATAACTCTCTGCTATAGCCTTTCATAGAATCAGTTCCCTTGGGGTAATTTGAAAAGGTTATTAGAAGCTTTCGAATAAGCTATGATGGAAAAACTCGGACATAGTTACTCCAAGCGCAAGGCAGATTTCGCCCATGATATTCAATGGCGCCGGACCGTGCCCTTTAATTACAGCCACTACTTCATAGCGATCGGCATTCACACTTTAGCAACAAGCTGTTCAGTGCTGATACCGCGCTCCTGGCAGAGCATATGTATTCTTTTGCTGATTGCTTCACTTAATTTCATGGCAATCACCCTAACTACATAGTTTATTTAAATATATCATAAAATGTTTCAATTCGCAATAACATACTGAGACTTTGCAATGGTTGCGGAAAAATGTAAATGCACCCCCTGAACAACCAATGCACCCCCTTTACTGCATAGGGGGTGCATTATCTATTTGCCTCAACGGCGCCATTAGCAGATTGTATCCAAATAATAGTCATTTGCCAGGAAGCGTGATCACTACCCAATTATTTACTTATCCATACCGCACGCAAAAGCCACTTCAATCAAAGTACGGTCATTCATCACCGCATCATAGAACCTGAAGCCACCGGAGAAGTTATAAGCTTCAAAGCCGTACCCCTCCAGAATCCGGGTGGCGATGTAGCTGCGCAGACCGCTCTGGCAGATCACATAGACGGGTTTCCCGGCTTCGATCTCCCCGATTCGCTCCCGCAGTTCGTCCACCGGGATATTTCGGAACCCTTTGATGTGTCCACGGCTGTACTCGCCCACTGTCCGGGTATCCAATAGGGTGACACTTCCATCTCGGGGTAGCGTGGCGGCGTCAGCCAAATGCCACTGCTTCAGTCCCTTGGAGATATTGTCGATCATAAAGCCTGCCATATTCACAGGGTCTTTAGCAGAGGAATAGGGCGGCGCATAGGCAAGGTCAAGGTCCTTTAGTTCCGTTGCCTTCATGCCGGCATGAATGGCAGTAGCCAGCACATCGATACGCTTATCTACACCATCGTAGCCCACAATCTGGGCACCCAGAAGGCGGTAGGTTTCCTTTTCAAAGACTACCTTCATAGTCATCAGCTTACCACCAGGGTAATAGCCTGCGTGGCTCATAGGCGACAGAATTACAGTATCCACAATCAGCCCGGATTTCCAGGCATTGGTCTCGTTGATGCCGGTAGCAGCTGCGGTCATGTCAAATATCTTGATCACGCTGCTGCCCTGGCTCCCCATGTAACGGCTGTCACCACCGCAGATGTTGTCTGCCGCAATTCTTCCCTGCTTGTTGGCAGGGCCAGCCAAAGCGATCAGAACATCTTCACCGGTCACATAATGCTTCACCTGCACCGCATCTCCAACAGCATAGATGTCGGGAATGGAGGTTTCCATCCGGTCATTAACCAGAATGCTGCCCTTCATACCCAGAGCCAAACCGGCATTCTTCGCAAGACTGGATTCCGGGGTGACACCAATGGCCATCACCACCATATCCGCATGGATGGATGGCTGATCTTTCATCAGCACATCCACGCCGCCGTCTTTTTCTGCAAAACCTTCTACACTATAGCCCAGCGCCAGTTTTACTCCGTGCTTGCGGACTTCGCTGTGAATAAAGGAAGCCATATCGGCATCAAAGGGATTCATCAATTGCTTGGGACGCTGTACGATGGTCACGTCCATACCCAATTCACGCAGATTTTCGGCCACTTCCAGACCGATAAAGCCACCGCCCACTATCACCGCAGACTTTGGCTTCTGCTGATCCACAGATTCCTTGATCCGGAAGGTGTCCTCCACGGTACGCAGAGTGAACAGTTTGTCGCTATCCATTCCGGTCAGGTTGGGCCAGACAGGCTTTGCGCCGGGAGAGAGAAGCAGCTTATCATAACTCTCTTCAAATTCTTCGCCGGTTTCCAGATTCTTTACGGACACTGTCTTTCTGTCAGGATGAATCGCGGTAACCTCGTGCCGCACCTTCATATGGATGCGGAAGCGGGAGAAGAAGCTCTCCGGGGTCTGCAAGGTCAGATCCTCGGGATCTTCAATGATACCACCTATGTAATAGGGCAGACCGCAGTTGGCATAGGAAATATAGCCTGACCGCTCGAACACAACGATTTCAGCCTGTTCATCCAGTCTGCGAATTCTTGCTGCTGCAGTGGCTCCACCTGCCACACCTCCCACGATCACAACTTTCATGTTATCTCTCCACCTTTCCGGAATAAGCGGCAATACCGCCGATGTTTTGCACATTGGTATATCCCATGTGCCGCAGCATGTAGGTTGCCTGACGGCTTCTGCCGCCTGAATAGCAGTATACAAACATTGGTACATTTATACTGTCGGTTACAGAGCTGATTTTGTCAAGCTGCTGCAACGGCACATTTTTGCTTCCTGGAATATGACCTTCCCGGTATTCCTTAGGGGTGCGCACATCCACAAGGATGGCTCCCTCGGCATTGCAGTAATCTACGAAACCTTTGTTGATGTCAGGCTGCTTCCCCTTGGATTTCTGTACCACTGTCCATATATTAGCTCAAGACCGGAATTACAAGAATTACCGCCATTTGTAAAAGGCAGTGAGCGGAATGCTCACTGCCTTTAGAAGATGAATTCTTAGTAATTTTCTGCCCGGACCTCGAAGAATGCCTGGGGATGGGCGCAGACAGGACATACATCCGGTGCTTTGACACCCATTACCAGATGGCCACAGTTGCGGCACTCCCACAGGGTAACACCACTCTTTTCAAATACGGCCTTTGCTTCCACATTGTGCAGCAGCTTGCGATAGCGCTCCTCATGGCTCTTCTCGATAGCGGCAACTGCGCGGAACTGTGCTGCAAGCTCGGTAAAGCCCTCTTCCTCAGCATCCTTAGCAAAGCTGTCGTACATATCGGTCCACTCGTAGTTCTCACCCTCAGCGGCGTGAAGAAGGTTCTCAGCGGTATCGCCAAGCTCGCCAAGTGCCTTGAACCAAAGCTTTGCGTGCTCCTTCTCGTTCTCAGCGGTCTGAAGGAAGATTGCAGCGATCTGCTCGTATCCTGCCTTCTTTGCTACAGATGCAAAGTATGTATACTTGTTTCTTGCCTGAGACTCACCTGCGAATGCTTCCCAGAGGTTCTTCTCGGTCTTTGTGCCTGCAAAGGGATTCTTTGCGGGAGCTTCCTCAATTTTTTCAAACTGGGATGCGGGTGCTTTGCATAAGGGGCATTTGAAATCGTCGGTCATCTTTCCCTCGTGAATATATCCGCAAACTTTACATTTCCATTTAGCCATTTTAGTTTCTCCTTTTATAATTTCTTTATTGATGTCGCTTGAGCGATCAGTGTACATAGTATGGAGCATTTCTTCCGCAAGCTCACTGAGCGGTTTGCCGTAAAATTCCTCGTAAAGCTCCTTTATCTCAGGGTTTTCGTGGCTCAAACGAAGAGTCAAAGAGGCATCTCTCTTGTAAAGGCTCTCGATTCTTGCCTTACGGCTTGCATCAGCATCTGCCGCAAAATCACGGGGCTGACCGCCACCGCCGATGCATCCGCCGGGACAGGTCATCACCTCAACGAAGTGGTAGTTCTTCTCGCCGCTCTTGATTAGTTCGATGAGCTTGCGAGCGTTGGCTGTACCATAAACAACAGCTACGTTTACAGTGGTTCCTTTGACGTCAAGGCTTGCTTCTCTGATGCCCTCATATCCGCGAACGGGCTTAAGGTCAAGAAGTGCGCTCGGAGGGACCTCACCCGTGATATAGGAGTATGCAGTACGAAGCGCTGCCTCCATAACACCTCCGGTATTACCAAAGATCACGCCTGCACCCGATGCTTCACCCATAAAGCGGTCGTAATCGCTATCCTCAAGCGAAGCAAAGTCGATCTTCGCTTCCTTTGCCCAAAGAGCAAGCTCGCGAGTTGTAACAACATAGTCCATATCGCGCATTTCGGGGATACCGAGCTTCTTGCCTGCGGCGTTCATTTCCTCGCGTCGGATCTCGAATTTCTTCGCAGTACAGGGGGTAAGTGCTACGTTAACGATCTTCTTCGGATCAATACCCATCTTCTGGGCGAAGTAGGTCTTAATAGTGGGGCCTTGCATACCGATGGGGCTCTTGGCAGTTGATAAGTGCGGGAGCATTTCGGGATAGTAGGTTTCAGCAAACTTCACCCACGCAGGGCAGCAGCTTGTAAACTGAGGCAGGGGCTTATCTCCTGTCGTAATGCGACGAACAAGCTCGCTTGCTTCCTCAACGATGGTTAGGTCTGCGGCAAAGTTGGTATCCAGGACGTAATCGGCACCGAGAGCACGCATAAGGGCGATCATTTTACCCTGCACGAAGCTTCCTTTTTCCATTCCAAACTCTTCACCGAGAGCAACGCGCACAGAGGGGGACGTGCTGACGATAACGATCTTATCGGGATCTGCGATAGCCGCCTTCACGTCCGGGTATTCGTAGACCTCGGTAATGCTTGCGGTAGGACAGACGTTTGCACACTGTCCGCAGTGGATACAGATCGCCTTTCCTTCGGTTTGCTCGAAGGAATATGTACTGTGAACACTGATTTCATTCGTACAGACCTCACGGCATTGTCCGCACTTGATGCAAAGCTCTTCTTTGCGGCAAATACTTGGGTTATCCGCTTCAATCGGCACCCGAACAGATAGTGGTAAATGCTCTGCCATTTCATTCCTCCTATATTCTTAATTGTTTATTCTGAAATTGTTTTGTTTGCCAGTTTATACACAATGATTATATCACAATTCTGTGAATTTATCAAGACTTATTACTTAAAAAACACCATCAGCAGTGTTCCAACCACCATCAGGCAAATTCCAGCAAAAGCCTTTTTGATAGCATAGTATAACACAAATATGCTTGAAAATCAAATACTTATTTCTAAACCATTTTGATACCTACGAAGAACTTGTATCTGCTGACGAACAGTTCATCCATTACTATAACCACCAGCGTCGTCAGCATACGGTATGCACCCAGTTGGGACTTCTTGTCCGCCCAGATCTTACGGACACGGTAGTAACCCTCCGTAAGTCGCTCAGGATGGGTGGGCTTGGGGGCGTACTTGTCAAAGTAGGTCTGGGCGTAGCCAGCTCTCTTTGCCTGGACAGCCTCCCCCATATCAGCGGGGCGCTCATACTGGGTCAGCACGGCAGTGGAGGCTTCAATGACAGATGTAGTGGCCTGGAGGGTCTTCAGCAGTTTGCCATAGCCCTCGGACAACTCCTTCCAGATGTAGTCCAGCTGCAAGGAAAGGTCGCCGATGGACTTCCCCTCCGCCTTGGCCAGCTCCAGCAACCCCTACTTCCGGCTCCAATAAGGCCACTGAGCCAGACCGTGACCGGCAGAGTCCCTTACGAAGTTATCGTAGGAGCCATCGTCCACCGCAGCGGTTTAGGCGGTGTCGGTATAGCCCAGCTTCTTCTCGTAGGTGTTCTGGAGGTTGGTGGGCTTCAAGCCGGACTCGGCGAAGAAGTTACCCATCAGACCGGCGGCACCGTAGGCATTGCCCAGCTTGCCGAAGAGGAACTTCCAGATGGTGGCCTCGGGATCTTCGGTGGGAGCAGGAACAGTGGTTTCCTCCTTACCCTCCAGCAGAGCTTTTACATCGGCACGGAAGGTGTCCATGCTCATGTCACTGTGTCAAGCGAAGTTGAAAAATATGATGAGCAGTATTTCTGTTCTTCTTGCCGGGAACTGCTGGCAGAGTACAAAGGCAACGGCTATGTCCTGGCAGACTTGAGAAACCTGGACACGCCGACGATCTACCCGGTTAAGGCTGGTACGAAGTTCGAGGTGCGCTGCTATATGGTTTCCGTAACCGAAACCAAGGAGAAAGAACTTGACATTACTGTGCTGGGTTCGATCCCGACAGATGGCTGATAGGGCCAGGTCAGGTATGGCCACCTTTTAATTATTCCTGTACCATTTAACGAAAGGTCGAAGGTATGGCCATTTTGTATTAAAATAGGTCGCCACTTTCAAAGAGAGTGTCCTTATAGCATGAAAGTGCTGTGAGGGCACTCTTTTTTGCATTCATCCAGTTGTTTTAGGTGAATTTTAGTTGTCTGCCCTGCTCTTTTTGCAGCCCGGCGGCATCCAGTAAACCATTGGGTTTCAATTCCATCTCATTTAAAAAATGAACAATCTTGTAAAAATTTGCTAATTTCGCTATACTGAATATGGCAGCCAAGAAACGCAAAACAGGGTAAGGGAGAATTGAAATGACAGAGCTTGAAAAAATTGCTTATGCAAAAACCTATGTGGAAAAGCTTGCAAACGGAATCAATCCTTTAACTGGAGAGGTTGTTCCGGAATCGGATCTTATCAATAATGTGCGGATATCTCGCTGCTTGTTTTATGTATCGGATGTACTGCGGCAGGTGGTAGAGCGAGGAGGCTCTTCTCCACGAAGAGCGAAGGCACCAAAGGTTCCTTTTGAGATTGATTATCAAACCAGACAAAATTTTTCTTATTCGGAACACCCCATTACCATCAGCGAGATTACAAAGCGTATCAATGATTTGATTGCTATACCAGAGATGAAAAAACTGAGCTATAAACATATCAGTCACTGGTTGGTAGAGTGTGGGTACATCGTATTAATTCCTGACGAAAAAGGAAAGATGATTCGAGTGCCTACCGATCAGGGGGTACGGGTTGGAATTGCAGTGGAACAGCGGGAAGGCATCCAGGGAGTTTATTCGATTTGCTTTTACAGCAAATCTGCACAAAAGCTTATTGTGGAGCACCTTAACGAGATTGCTCAGTTGGCTCGTGCCTAAACACATAAAAACAGGAGTAGCATGGAGCAACTCCCCTGCTTATAAAGAAAACGCAGCCTAGGAATAAAGACTATATATCACCCCCATTTGTTTGAACGGTATGGTATACCATCCAAACAAATGAGGTGTTTTATCATTCCAAAGAAATTACAAAAACCCAAACAAACACGCGCGCTAAAATTAAAGCAATCAGCGATAGCGTTCCGTATTCAATTTATGACAGCACTCCCATGATAAGCAAATAAAAAGGGCCTGCCGCCTATTTTTTCACAGACGGCAAGCCCTTTTAGCTGCTTTAATACTTTTTTCGTTCCGATGGGCTTTCACCCAACAATGGCGCAGCCATTGCACAACCGGCGGCAAACCCTTCCCATTACTTTTTTGTTTGTTCCAGCTTATGATTCTTCAAAACAAATATTCCATCCACAGCCTGCTGCGCGCCCCGGGCAAGTTTTAAACTTTTTGTGAACTCCTCTTGCGATTTTTTCAAAAAAGGTGTATATTGAATTAGCACTCAGTTTTAACGAGTGCTAAATTATTTGTTTATTCTTGAAAATCTACGATAAAAGGGAGCGTTTCACATGGCTGTTAAGGAGTTTAAGGCCGAAAGCAAAAAACTGCTGGATATGATGATTCATTCCATCTATTCCAACAAGGAGATTTTTCTGCGGGAGTTGATTTCCAACGCCAGCGATGCCATCGACAAGCTGTATTTCAAAAGCTTGACCGACCACAGTGTTACCACCAAAAAAGAGGACTACAAAATCCGGCTGGATCTGGACAAGGCCAACCGCACCATCACCCTCACCGACAACGGCATCGGCATGACCCAGGAGGAACTGGAGCAGAACCTGGGCACCATTGCCCGCAGCGGCAGCCTGGAGTTTAAAAAGGACAACCAGGCCGAGGACATCGACATCATTGGCCAGTTTGGTGTTGGCTTCTACTCCGCCTTCATGGTGGCCAGCCGTGTAACGGTGATCAGCCGTGCCTTTGGCAGCAACGAGGCCTGGCAGTGGGAGAGCACCGGTGCCGACGGCTACACCATTACCCCTGCCGAAAAGGCCGAGGTGGGCACCAAGATTATCATGGTGGTGAAGGAAAACACCGAGCAGGAAAACTACGACGAGTTTTTGGACGAGTACACCCTGGCCCACATCGTGAAAAAATACAGCGACTATGTGCGCTACCCCATCCAGATGGAGCGGGAAAAGACCCGTGCCAAGGAACGCCCTGCCGATGCCGGTGAGGATTACAAGACCGAGTACGAAACCTATACCGAGCTGGAAACCCTCAACAGCATGGTTCCCCTGTGGAAGCGCAGCAAGAGCGAGGTAACCGACGAGGAATACAACCAGTTCTACAAAGAAAAATTCTATGATTTTGAAGACCCTGCCCGTGTGGTGGTAAGCCGCACCGAGGGCACCGCCACCTACAACGCTCTGCTGTTTGTGCCCAGCCACACCCCTTACAACTATTACAGCCGAGACTTTGAAAAGGGCCTTCAGCTGTATGCCAGCGGCGTGCTGATTATGGAAAAATGCGCCGACCTGCTGCCCGATTACTTCAGCTTTGTGCGGGGCATTGTGGATAGCCAGGACCTGAGCCTGAACATCAGCCGTGAGATGCTGCAAAAGGATGGCCAGCTCAAGCTGATTCGCAACAGCCTGGAAAAGAAGATTAAAAACGAGCTGAACGCCATGAAGAACAACGACCGTGAAGTGTACGAAAAGTTCTTCAAAAACTTTGGCCGTCAGCTGAAATTTGGCTGCTACGACGGCTACGGTGCCCACAGCGACCTGCTGAAGGACCTGCTGCTGTTTTACAGCGCAAAGCACAAGAAACTGATTTCCTTGCAGGAGTATGTGGATGAAATGCCTCAGGAGCAGAACTTCATCTACTACGCAGCTGGCGAGTCTACCGAGCGTCTGTCTAAGCTGCCTGCCGCCGAGCTGGTGCTGGAAAAGGGCTACGACCTGCTGCTGCTCACCGAGGATGTGGATGAATTCTGCCTGCAGGTTCTGCGCAACTACGGCGAGAAGGACAAGGAGAAGGAATTCAAGAACATTTCCAGCGGCGATTTGGGCCTGGAAACCGAGGAGGAAAAGAAAGCTGCCGAGCAGGCCAGCGAAGCCAACAAGGACCTGTTTGCCGCCATGCAGGAGGCCCTGGGCGATAAGGTCACCGCTGTGCGTCTGTCCTCTCGCCTTAAGAGCCACCCTGTTTGCATTGCCAGCGAGGGTGCACTGAGCCTGGAGATGGAAAAGGTGCTCAGCTCCATGCCCGGCGCCGGGGATATGCCCGCTCCCAAGAGCCAGAAGGTTCTGGAACTGAACGGCAGCCACCCTGTATTCCACACCTTGCAGCAGCTGCAAGCTGAGGGCAACACCGAAAAGCTGGCCCAGTACACCAACATCCTGTACAACCAGGCTCTGCTCATTGAGGGTATGCCCATTGAGGACCCTGTGGCCTACGCCCAGGCCGTTTGCCAGCTGATGCAGTAAGCCAGCACAAGGGCTTTTGCCTGTACTTGTCAGCCTTCCCCAGGCTGTGATAAAATAAGACCAAGGTCCACAGGCCTTGGTCTTATTTTTTGCGTCTTGCCGCACCAAAGGAGGGCTGCCGTATGGAATCCACCCCAAAACCCCGTTACCAAAAGGGCAAACGCACCCGCCAGCGCATCTACGCCACAGCGGTAGAGCTGATTAAAAAGCACGGTTACCATCAGGTAACGGTCAGCGAAATTTGCCAGGCCTGCGGCATTGCAAAGGGCTCCTTTTATGTGCACTATGCCTCCAAAGAGGACATCGTGCGGCAAAGCTACTACGCCGAAATGGGCGAATACCTCCAAAGCACCTATGGGTTTTTTCTCCGCCGTTTTCCGGATGCAACCGTAGACCAAAAGGTGGCTGAATTTTTAAAATTGCAGCTGGTATTTGCCCAGTACGCCGGGCACGAGCTCACCTGCCTTGCCCTTTCCATGGATTTATCCGGCTGTGTTACCGGCCCCGCCGACCATTTTGAGCGGCGGGCCTTTAGCCAAACCCTGCTGGAGCTGCTGGAGGAGCATCAGCAACAGCTGCCCCGTGGCCGCACCGTGCAGGACGCCTTTTTCTTTTTTGAAAGCCTGGTACAGGGCATGATGGCCACCTGGTGTTTTACCGGCGGCACCACCACCGCCCTGGAAAGCGGCAAACGAATGATTGAAGACAGCGTGGCCAGCTTTTGGGCCCGCTAGCGTTTTACTTTCCGGCCAAAAAACTCCCCCGGCAGTTCCTTTAAAGAACCGCCGGGGGAGTTTTTTTATAGGATTGTACCCAAGCAAACAACTGCTGTGCCAGACAAACATAGCGTCTGCCAGAATGGCTGAACAAAACAGCATTCCGGGTGCGCAGTGTCCTTTGCTGTTTTAGCGGCAAACTGCCAACGCTCTTTGCCTGGCAGAGGCCACGGCCATAGCGCAGCCGGGCAGAGATGCAGCTTGTTAAAACCGCTCCACGCCGTCCTTGGTTACACGGGCCATCACCAGGGGCGGCAGCACCGGCGCCTGAGGGCCAAAGGTGAGAGCGGATTCAAACAACTGGGCTGCCGGTGCAAACTTGCTTTCCTGGATGGCATACAGGGTTGCCAGGCAGTCCCCTGCCTGCACCCAATCGCCGGTTTTTTTGTGCAGCACAATGCCCGCCGCAAAGTCGATGCTGTCCTCTTTTGTAATGCGGCCTGCACCCAGCAGCACACTGGCGTTGCCCACCTGCTCGGTGTTCATGGCAGTGAGCCACCCATCCTGCTTTGCCACCACCTGATGGCTGAAGGGTGCCTTGGCAAAGGCTTCGGGGCAATCCAGCACCGTTACATCACCGCCCTGGGCTGCCACCATCTGCTTTAATTTTTCAAAGGCTGCGCCGCTTTCCACCGCTTGCTGGGCCAGCTTCATGCAATCCTCCAGGCTGCCCTTTCCGGCCAGATGCAGCATATTGGCTGCCAGCTGGTAGCACACCTGGGTCAAATCATCCGGGCCGCAGCCCTTGAGCACCTGCACCGACTCCATTACCTCCAGGCTGTTGCCGATGTTATAGCCCAAAGGAGTATCCATATCTGTAATGAGAGCAGCCACCTTGCGGCCGTTGTGCCAGCCAATGCTCACCATAGCCTGGGCCAGCTGGATGGACTCTTCCAGCGTTTTCATAAAAGCTCCGTTGCCGGTTTTTACATCCAACAGGATGCAGTCTGCACCGGCGGCCAGCTTTTTGCTCATGATGGAGGAGGCAATCAGGGGCACGGAACTGATGGTAGCGGTTACATCCCGCAGGGCATACATCTTTTTATCCGCTGGGGCCAGATTACCGCTCTGGCCAATCACGCTGATGCCAATCTGGTTTACCTGCTCAAAAAACCGTTCCGGCTCCAGGGCGGTCAGGGTGCCGGGGATGGATTCCAGCTTATCCACAGTGCCGCCGGTATGGCCCAGACCACGGCCGCTCATCTTGGCAATTTTTACGCCGCAGGCCGCCACAATGGGCGCAATCACCAGGGTGGTTTTATCCCCCACGCCGCCGGTGGAGTGCTTATCTGCCTTGATGCCCTCAATGGCGGAAAGGTCTACCATATCCCCGGAATGGGCCATTATATCCGTCAGCTGGGCGGTTTCCTGTTCGGTCATGCCCCGCAGATAAATGGCCATCAGGAGGGCGCTCATCTGGTAATCTGTAACCGTCCCCTCCACAAAACCCATCACAGCAAATTCAAGTTCCTGGCGGGTGAGGGTTCCCCCATCCCGCTTTTTGGCAATAATATCAAACATTCGCATGGTATATACCTCCTAAACGCTTGCCCGCCCCGCTGCACCGGGTCCGGGATTTAAGGCTATACTGTCAGCATAGCACCCAGCTGCCCAAAAAGCAAGTATGCCCCTGCAAGCAGTGCTTGCAGGGGCATAAAAGCAACAGGCTTGCCCCTTAGCAGCTTAACGGCTTAGCGGCTTCCCTTATCGTAGGGAATGCCCTCTGCCTTGGGTGCACGGGACTTTTTGCTGGTGAAAATCAGCAGAATCATGGTTACGATATAGGGCAGCATCTGGTAGATGTTGCTGGCAGACTTTACCCCCTCAAAGTTAGGCAGGAAGGGAATGATGGTGCTGTAAGAGGCCACCACCTTGAACAGGGCAAAGAACAGCGAACCACCCAGGATGGTCCAGGGGTTCCAGTTACCAAAAATCATAACAGCTAGCGCCAAAAAGCCGTAACCGCCTACGCTGGAAGCAAAGGTGCTGCCCGCAGCCAGGGTGTAAGCAAAACCGCCGATGCCACCCAGCAGACCGCCCAGCATTACACCGGCATAGCGCATTTTGTAAACATTGATACCCACCGAATCCGCAGCCTGGGGATGCTCGCCGCAGGCCCGCAGGCGCAGGCCGAACTTGGTACGGAACAGCAGCACATAGGCACCGATCAGCAGCAGAATGGCCAGCGGAGTGGTGAGGTAGAAATACTTGAAAATCAGGTTGTTCCAAAAGCTCTGGTCTGCTTCGGCCAGGCCAAAGGTCTGGCGGGTGATGCGCACCCAGCTGGGAATCTGAATCTGGGTCTGGCCCTGGCCCTGGATGGCCCAGGTGATTACCACGGCAAAGGCAGGTGCAAACTGGTTGAGGGCAGTACCGCCGATGGTCTGGTCTGCTTTCAGGTTAATGGCAGCAAAGGCCAAAAACAGCGAGTACAGCACACCGCAGGCACCGGCAATAAGCACTGCTACAAACACCGCCAGCTGGGGCGAAGCAGCACCAAACCCAGAGGTATCAAAACTTTTAAGGGCCAGACAGGCGGCCAGTGCACCTATCACCATAATGCCCTCCAGCGCAATGTTGATAACACCGGAACGCTCGCTGAACATACCGCCCAGGGCCACCAGCAGCAGGGGCACGGCAAACACGATGGTACAGCTTAATACATTGGCAAGAATAATCATTTTTGACCCTCCCCTTTCTTTTTGCTCTGGAAGGATTTATTCAGCATATTGCGCACCAGCAGGCTGAATGCTGCCAGGTAAATAATCACCGAAACAATGATATTGACCGTTTCGGTGGAGAAGTGAGGCTGCATGGCACTGCCGCCAACACTCAGATAGCTTACAAACAAAGCGGTAAAGATGGTACCTACCGGGTTGGAGTTTGCCAGCAAGGCCACGGGAATGCCGTCAAAACCACGGGCCAGAATGACCTTTTCCAGCACATACTGGCCGGTACCAGCCAGGTAGTACAGGCCGCCGCCAATGCCAGCCAGAGCACCGGCAATCACCATGCTCAGCACCACATTGCGGTTTGCATTGATGCCTGCGTACAGGCTGGCATTTTTATTGAGACCACAAGCCTTGAGCTCATAGCCAAAGGTTGTTTTGTTGAGCACCACATACATTACAATGGCCATAAAAATAGCGATGAAGATGCTGATGTTCATGTAGGTGGAGCCAAACAGCTCGTCCAGTCCCAGGCGGGGAATCAGGGCGCTGGGGTTTGCCTTGGCCAAATCAGCGGTACGGTCGCTGTTGGTGGCGCCCCAGTAGCTGGCCAGGGTCTTGGGCATATTGGCAAAAATCAGGTTTACCAGGTACATTCCAATCCAGTTGAACATGATGCTGGAAATTACCTCGTTCACATTGAACAGAGCCTTGAACAAACCGGGAAACAGGCCCCACACGGCGCCGCCAATCATGGCGCCCAGCAAACAGATCCACCAGGGCATCTGGAACTGGGTGGCCAGCACAATGGCCACAAAGGCACCCATGGTGTACTGACCGGGTGCACCGATGTTAAACAAGCCGGTTTTAAAGGCAAAACCCACCGAAAGGCCGCACATCATGAGGGGGGCGGCCTGGTAAAGCACCTTGGCAAAGCTGTTCAGGTTGCTTACGCCGTTGGTGAGCAGGGCCTGTATCCCCCTTGCCGCAGCAGGTGCATTCAGGACAAGCAGCAGCAGAAATCCAAACACCAGACCTGCCAGGATGGTAAGCACACTGGACAAAAAGCTGGCAAACGCAGGGCTTGCACATTTTTGCTTGAGTTGTTTCATTAGGCGTTAGCCTCCTTCCGTTTTGCGCCAGCCATATAAAGGCCCAGCTCCTGTACATCGGTCTGCTTGGGGTCCAGTTCGCCCACAATCTCACCCTCGTACATTACCAGAATCCGGTCAGAGAGGTTCATAACCTCATCCAGCTCCAGGCTGACCAGCAGCACAGCCTTGCCCTTATCCCGTTCGGCTACCAGCTGTTTGTGGATGTACTCAATGGCACCCACATCCAGGCCTCGGGTGGGCTGAACCGCAATCAGCAGCTTGGGGTCCTTATCAATTTCACGGGCGATGATGGCTTTCTGCTGGTTACCACCAGACATACTGCGCACAATGGTATCCCGTCCCTGACCGCTGCGCACATCGTACTGGGCAATCAGCCGGTCGGCGTACTCATTCATGGTGGCCTTCTTTAAAAAGCCGTGGCTCTGGAACTGCTCGCTCCAGTAGCTTTGCAGAATCATGTTCTCTGCCAGAGTGTAGTCCAGCACCAAACCGTGCTTGTGCCGGTCCTCCGGGATATGGCTCATACCCTGCTTGGAACGGTCCCGCACCTTGGCATTGGTGATATCCTGGCCGCACAAGGTTACGGTGCCGCCTGTGATTTTTTCCAGGCCGGACAGGCCGTATACAAACTCCGTCTGGCCGTTGCCTTCAATGCCTGCAATGCACACAATCTCGCCTTCCCGCACATTGAGAGAAACGCCCTTGACTGCATTGTTCTTGTGCACCTTGGAGGGCACCACCATGTCCTTTACTTCCAGCACATTTTTGCCGGGCTTGCAGGGGCTTTTTTCCACAGCAAAGCTTACATCACGGCCTACCATCATGCGGGAAAGTTCCTCTTTGGTGGTGTCCTTGATGTTTACGGTGCCAATACACTTACCCTTGCGCAGCACGGTGCAGCGGTCGGCCACGGCCATGATTTCATTCATCTTGTGGGTAATAAACAGGATGCTCTTACCCTCTTTGGTAAAGCCCCGCATAATTTCGATCAACTCGTCGATTTCCTGGGGGGTGAGCACAGCGGTAGGCTCGTCAAAAATCAGGATATCGTTGTCCCGGTAAAGCATCTTGAGGATTTCCACACGCTGCTGCTGGCCCACGCTGATATTTTCCACAAGGGCATCCGGATCCACCTGCAAGCCATATTTTTGAGAAAGAGCCATTACCTTTTTGCGAGCCTCGCCCCGCTGCAAAAAGCCCATTTTTCCGGGTTCTACGCCCAGCACAATGTTGTCCAGCACGCTGAACACATCCACCAGCTTAAAGTGCTGGTGCACCATACCAATATGGAGGTCGTTGGCATCGTTGGGGTTTTTGATTTTTACTTCCACCCCATCCTTTTTAATCACACCTGCTTCGGGCTGATACAAACCGAACAGCACGCTCATAAGGGTGGATTTGCCTGCGCCATTTTCACCCAGCAATGCGTGCACTTCGCCCTTTTTCAGCTGCAAAGTGATGTTGTCATTGGCTTTAATCCCCGGAAATTCCTTGGTGATGTTCAGCATTTCGATGACATATTCACTCATCCGCTCTTTCCTCCTTTAAATCCGTCCGCCCAAAGCGGCGGTTGATTCATTGTTTATTACTTTGTATATTATACCGATTTTTTGCCGCAAAAACAAGACAATGGCAAGATTTAAACAAGCAAAAAGAGGACATCTGTCACACATGACAGATGTCCTCTCTGCAATTTGTTGGATTCTACCGCTGTTTGTTAAAAATTACTGCCAATCAACGGTTACATGGGTGGTAACAGGATGCTCGTCGGGGTTGCTGCTGTTATCCACAACCAGGGTGCCATTCTTCAGGCCAGCGTACAGCTCGTCGTACTTCTCCTGGGTGAAGGTGGTAAACCGGCTGGTTTCCATGGGCAGGGCAACGCAATCCTCAGCAGCGCCCAGCTTGGTCTCCTTGCCAGCGTAGGCCTCGCTCCACTTCCAGCCGTTGTTCATGCAGTCAGCCAGAGCCAGCTCAACAGAGTTTGCCAGGGCCTTGGTAGCGCTGGTGATTACCATGCTGCCGTCGGTGCTCTGGTCAACGTCAACACCAATTACCTTTGCGTTGGTGCCGCTGGCCTCAGCTGCGCTAATGGCAGAGCTGTAAATGCCGCCGCCGCAGGCAAACACAACCTCGGTGCCATCGGCATACCAGCTGTCCATCTTAGCCTTGATTTCGTCGGTTGCGGTAAAGCTCTCGGAGTACCAGTACTTCATGTCGATCTGAACATTCATCTCGGCAGCGGCAGCCTCAGCGCCCTGCACAAAGCCGTAGCCGTAACGCACAACAGCGGGAACAGCCATGCCGCCCAGGAAGCCCAGCTTGGTGTAGCCGTCTTCTACGGCAGCATAGCCAGCCAGGTAGCCAGCCTGCTCTTCCTGGTAGGTAATCAGAGCAGTGTTGGAACCGGGGTTCTCCAGGTCGCCGGTGCTTACATCCAGAGCCAGGAACTGTACATCGGGGTGACGCTCCTGCACTTCGCCCAGGCTGGGGGCAAACAGGTAACCAGCCATAACAACAACCTTGGCGCCATCGCTGATAGCCTGCTCCATCGTATCCAGACGAGCTGCGTCGGTATCCTCGGTGGGACGGAAGTAGTTGTACTTCAGACCGTTGGCCTCGGCAAAGTTGGTCACGCCTTCGTAGCTGTACTGGTTGAAGGAGTGGTCATCGATGTTGCCGGTATCGGTTACAAAAGCGATATCAGTGTTGCCAGTACCTGCATTGGTGCCGGTGCTGGTGCCGGTGCTGGCGGAACCGCTGGTGGTGTTGCCGCCACAAGCTGCCATGGACAGAGCCATAGTGGCCGCCATAACGAGAGCAATCAGTTTTTTCATGATTCTGTTCTCCTTTTCTGTCTTGCGGAAATTATTGTTCCGTGCCACCCCTTACACAGGGCCGTGGCATAAGGAAAGGGCAACGCACAGCATCGCCCTTCCCCCTACTTGCAACTTCATTATAACGAGTTTGCAGCTGAATTACAACCACCAACCTGTTACAAATTGTTTACACTGATATTTGTCACAATTTATTCCATGTCATCGGCCAGATTTTTGGGACCAAATCCAAGAGGAAGCAGCTGACCCAGGGTCATCTCCACAAAATCCTCCTCACTTTTGGCCATAATCACCGGCATGTGGGGGCTGCAAAACTCGTACAGCATCTGGCGGCACACACCGCAGGGCGAGGTTACCAGGGTGTTGCGCTGGCCCACCTTGGAGCCAACCACAGCCAGCATGGCAAATTCCCGCACCCCTTCGCTCACTGCCTTGCCCAGAGCGGTGCGCTCAGCGCATTGGGTGGGCGTGTAGGAAGCACTTTCCAGATTGCAGCCGGTAAACACCCTGCCATCCTTGGCCAGCAAAGCGGCACCCACGGCAAAGTTAGAATAGGGCACATAGGCATTTTTTTGTGCTTCAAATGCCTTGCAAATCAGCTCCTGTTTTGTTACAGCCATGGTCACATCTCCACGCCCAGGGCAATCTTCATCATGTTGGTAAAGCTGGTCTGACGCTCCTCCGGGGTAGTTTCCTCATGGCTGATAAAGCTGTCAGAAATGGTCAGCAGGCAGGCAGCCCGCTTGCCCAGCACATTGGCGTTGTGGAACAGCGCAAAGCTTTCCATCTCCACGGCAATGCAGCCCTTTTCATCCCGCAGTGCTTCCCAGTAGGTGGGATTCTGGCGGTCATCGTGCCGGTAGAACACATCGCTGGAGTGGATGGTGCCCTCTACCATGGGAATGCCCTGCTTGGCAGCGCTGGCCCGCAGTGCATCGCACAGCTCTGCACTGGGCTTGAGGGTATCGTCACAGCAGCCGTTCTGGGTTTTTGCAAAGCTGCTTTCAGAGTAAGCTGCGGTGGCCATGACCACATCGTACAGCTTGGCTTTTTCGGTGTAGGAACCGGCGGAACCAATGCGGATGATGTTTTCCACACCGTACTGGCTGTACAGCTCGTAGCTGTAAATGCCAATGGAAGGCATACCCATGCCGCTGCCCATTACGCTGATGGGGCGGCCCTGGTAGGTGCCGGTATAGCCCAGCATACCCCGCACATCGTTGAACTGTACGGGATTCTCCAAAAAGGTCTCGGCAATAAACTTAGCACGCAGAGGGTCGCCGGGCATCAGTACGGTTTTGGCAATCTGGCCCATCTGGGCCTTGTTATGAGGGGTAGACATTGTTGCACTCTCCTTTATATTCGTTGAAATTTTGGTTGTTTGTATGGTACAGCTGCCGCTTAGGGGGCCATGCCCCTTGTGGCAGCCCTTGAAACAGCCCGCCCCAAGGAGCAGAGCTGAAACAACATTATTGTTTTTCCTTCACAAGGCCCATCTGGTAAGCCTGCACCAGCAGCTTTAAATCCTCTGCGTTGGCAGCCAGCTTACGGCCTTCGTCGGTATCTCCCACCATCATTCGCTTTTCGATGGTTTCAAACACATCCACGGTGGAAGCAATGTCCTGATTTTCTTCAATGGCTTTTTCGGTGCTTTCAAATGCCTGGTGCTGGCGCAGGCTCAGCCCCCGGCTGTTGTACACCAGGGTATAGCCGGCAATGCCGGTTTTGTCGTGGTAGGCACGGCAGAAACCGCCGTCAATCACAATCACCTTGCCGCCGCCCTTCAGGGGCTTTTCTCCCTGGGCTGCCCGCACCGGCACATGGCCGTTTACAATGTGGCTATGGGTTTGGTCCAGGCCAAACTCTGCCAGAATGGCCCTGTCCATCTTGGAGTCATTGATGTGGTGGTAGTAGGGATTTTTGGTTTCCACATGGGTGACCGGGTCCGCCACAAACAGCCGCTCAAAGGTGGTCATCTTATCACGCCCATACAAAGGCGACAGCTTGCCGCACCACAGGTACCACAAAAAGTCGCACCCGCTTTGCCGGTCCTCGCTGCCCATGGGCGAAAAGTAACCCCGCCGGGCACGCTCATCGCAGTAGTCCATCAGGGCACGGCCTGCGTAACCGTGGTTTTCAAAGGTTTCCACCGCAAAGCTGCCGCTCTCGGTAAGAGGCACCGCCCCGTGGAACATGAGGTTGCCGTTTTCGATGTGATACACCCCGCCCTTTGCAAACAGAAAATGCACATGGCGCTGAAGCTTTTCGCTCTCCATAAAGCTGCGCTGCAAGGCATCCAGCACCTGCTGCTCCTCGGCAGTCAGGCGGGCCGGGTCCGCCGGGTCCACGGTGGGGAAATCTCCATCCTGCAAGGGATAGCGTTTGCCCTCCACCTCCACGGTGGCAGCGTCGTAGTCAATGCGGCGCAAAAAGTCCCGCTGGTCCATCTCAAAATCCGGGTTGCGGTCAATCACCTGGCATTCCAGCTTGAACATAATGATGGCAATGGCCTTGTGCATCCGGGCGGTGCGGATTAAATCGCTGCGCATACAAAGCCCTTTCTGAGCCTCACTCACACGGGGGTAGAAATGGTGCATATCGCAATCCCGGTAAACATTTTCTGCAAACAGGGCCAGGGGCCGCAGGTTGATGCCATAGCCATCTTCCAAGGCTTCCAGATTGTTGTAGGCCAGAGTGGTGCGCAGCACGGTGGCAATGCACACCGGGCTGCCCGCTGCTGCACCCATCCACACCACATCGTGGTTGCCCCACTGGATGTCCACCGAGTGGTGGCCCATCAGCTGCTCCATAATCAAATCCGGCCGGGGGCCTCGGTCAAAAATATCCCCCACAATATGCAGCTTGAACACCGCCAGGCTTTTGATGAGCTGGCAAAGTGCCTCAATAAAATCATCCGCCCGGCCCACATCCAGAATGCTGGCCAGAATCTGGTCGTAGTAAGACTCCTTGTCGTGGTCCTCAAAATGGGCGTGGAGCAGCTCGTCCAAAATATAGGCGTAGTTGGGCGGCAGCCGCTTGCGCACAAAGCTTCGGGTATGCTTGGAAGATACCATCCGGCACACATCAATCAGCCGGTAAAGGGTGTGCCGGTACCAGGCATCCAGATTCTGCTGCCGTTTTTTAAGCTGTTCCAGCTTTTTGCTGGGGTAGTAAATCAGGGTAGCAAACTCGGCCCGTTCCTCGGCAGGGACCGCCGGGCCCAGCACCCGGTCCACCTTTTCTTTAATAACGCCCGACGCACTGTTCACAATGTGGGTGAATGCATCGGCTTCGCCGTGCAAATCGCTCATAAAGTGCTCGGTGCCCTTGGGCAGCTTTAAAATAGCCTGTAAATTGATAATCTCACTGCATGCACTGGCAATGTTAGGATACTCCCTGGCCAGCAGCGTAAGATACTTTAAATGTTTGCGCACCTGGGCAGCTTTGTTCTGCATGGGAAACGCCCTCCTTTTTTGCGGCGGCCGGGGGCCTTGCCTGCGGATTTTGCAACAAATGCAATCCTTTGTATCACTCATTATACCACATGGAGCCGAATGTATGGTATAGTTATTTTTGTGATTCTGCGGCCTTGTATTTCTGGGGCCGTTTTATAAGGAGGTTTTCGGGTGGAGATTCCCCGTTCCTGTACCCTGTGTCCCCGCCTCTGCAAGGCAGACCGCACCCAGCGGGCCGGTGCCTGCGGGGCCGCCAGTGAACTGCTGGTGGCACGGGCTGCCCTGCACCATTGGGAAGAACCCTGCATCAGCGGCCGGAACGGCAGCGGCACCGTGTTCTTTTCCGGGTGCAGTTTGCGCTGCTGCTACTGCCAAAACTACCCCATCAGCCAGCAGATGGTGGGCAAGGCGGTGGATGCACAGCGGCTTGCCGAGATTTTTTTAGAGCTTCAGGCCCAGCAGGCCCACAACATCAACCTGGTTACAGCCACCCAGTGGCTGCCCTGGGTGCTGGAGGCCTTACAGCTGGCCCGCAGCCGGGGGCTGACCATCCCCGTCGCCTATAACACCAGCGGCTACGAAACCGCCGAAACGCTGGAGGCACTGACTGCTCATGTGGATATCTGGCTGGCGGATGTGAAGTATGTTTCCAGCGAGCTTTCCGCAGAATATTCCCACGCAGCGGACTACTTTACGGTTTGTTCCCAGGCAGTGCGGCAGATGATTGCCCAGGCCGGTATGCCCCGCTGGAATGACCAGGGCCTGCTGGAGCGGGGTGTCATCCTGCGTCATCTGGCTTTGCCGGGGGCCTTGCAGGATTCCCGGGCGGTACTGGATTTCTGGGCAAGCCTGCCCAAGGGCAGTTTTGTGCCCAGCCTTATGAGCCAGTACACCCCCTTTTACAAAGCGGCACAGCGCAAGCCGCTCAACCGGCGCATCTCCACCTGGGAATATCGTCAGGTGGTCAATTACGCCGTGGATTTGGGGTTGACTCAGGGCTATATGCAGCAAAAAAGCAGTGCTAAAGAAGAATACACCCCGCCCTTTGATTTACAAGGAGTGTGATTGAATGATTTCCGTTGCTGCAAGCATTGTCTATGCAGGTATCTTTTTAGCTTTTGGCGCAGCACTCTGCCGCAAGCTGCTGCCCCAGGCAGATTGGCAGGAGCGCACTGTATTTACCTGCGCCTTTGGGCTGGCCGGCCTGTGTGCCCTGCCGGCTCTGGCCGCTCTGGTGCTGGGTTTTACGCTGCCCGCTGCCCTGGCTGCAGCTACCGCAGCCCTGGCCTTGGCCGGGTGGTGCTGGTTTACCGCGCCCCCCAACAACCAGCGGCCAGGCTTTACCCCCGCCTTTTGGCTGTGCGTGGTTCCGCTGGCTTTGTTCAGTTTTTGGCTGCTGCACACCCATACTCTTTATTTTAAGGACGGCGCCTACTGGTGCGGCCAAAGCACCTACGGCGATTTGCCCATGCACCTGAGCTTTATTACAAGCATTGCCAACCAGGGCAGCTTTCCGCCCTATTCCCCCCTCATGGCCGGAAAAGAGATGTTTGGCTACCCATTTTTGTGCGAAAGTGTTTCCAGCGTGTTTTTGCTGCTGGGTGTGCCTCTGAAGCTGGCCTGCTTGCTGCCCCTGTTTGTGGCCTTTGTGGCAGTGCTGGGGGGCGGCTGGCTGCTGGCAGACCATCTGCTGTGCAGCAGCACCAAGGCAAGCCTTGCCTATTGGCTGTTTTTTATGGGCAGCGGCTTTGGCTTTGCCTATTTTATGAATGGCGACTGGCAAAACTTCACCCGCATTTTTACCGCTTTTTACGAGACCCCCACCAATTATGTGCAGGAAAACATCCGCTGGGTCAATCCCATTGCCGACCTGCTCATTCCCCAGCGGGCCACCCTGTTTGGCTGGGCACTGCTGCTGCCCTGCCTGACCCTGCTTGTGGACTTTTGGGCCAGCCGAGCGCATCGGCTCTGGCCGGGCCTGTTCATCCTGGCGGTCTGCCTGCCCCTGGTGCACACCCATTCCGCCCTGGCTCTGGTGCTCATCTGCCTGGTGCTGTTTGCGCAGCAGCTGGCAGCCAGCCGGTTTAATCTGAAAGCCCTGCAAGGCTGGCTGTGCTTTGGCATTGCCACCGGCCTGGTGTGGATTCCCCTTATGGCCAGCCAGATTCTGCCCAGCACCAGCCAGGGCAGCGGCTTTTTGCGGCTGCACTTCAACTGGGCCAACGAGGGGGATTCCTACTTTTGGTTCTACATCAAAAACATCGGTCTGGTGTACCTGCTGCTGATTCCTGCCTTTTTGTGGGCAGGCCGCAAGCTGCGGTGGGTGTATGGGGGCGGTCTGCTGATTTTGCTCCTCAGTGAATTCGTGGTGTTCCAGCCCAATAATTACGACAACAACAAGCTTTTGTTCATCTGGCATCTGCTGGGGTGCATTCTGGTGGCCAATCTGGTGGTGGACCTTCTGGCACTGGTGCCCAAGCTGTGGGTTAAGCGATACCTGGCCTGTGGGTTTGTGGTGGTTTGCACCCTTGGCAGCGTACTTACCCTTGGCCGGGAAGCGGTGAGCCGGTACCAGCATTTTTCTGCCGACGGCATTGCTATGGCCCGTTATGTGGAGGAAAACACCAGCCCCACTGCCCTGTTTTTGACCGGCACCCAGCACATTAACCCGGTGCTCAGCCTTAGCGGCCGCTCGGTGGTGTGCAGCGCAGATTTGTGGCTCTACTTCCACGGACGGGACACGCAGGAGAAAAAGCAGGCGGTGCGCACCCTGTACGAATCCCCCAGTTTGGAGGGTCTGCATGAATGGGGTGTTGGGTATGTGGTCATCTCCTCCTGGGAGCGCAGCGACTACCAAGTGCAGGAGGACTGGTTCCAGCAAAATTGCACCCTGCTTTACCAGTCCGGCGAGTACCAGCTGTACCAGGTGCCAGCCTTATAATCCTCTGCCCCTTTGGCGGTGTGGGTTTCTGTGGGGGTCACGCCGCTTGTATATGCTGTACTTATAACAAACAAATGCCCATCCCTTTGCGGTTTACACAGAGGGATGGGCATTTTACTTTTACAAGTTATGCAGGGGCTTGCTCAAATTAGTAGTACATATACACCTGGCAGGGAATCATGCCGTTGTACAGCTTGCGGCGGCGGGCTGCCTTTTTGCCCAGGTGCTTTTCCAGGTCTGCATCGGCGGTGATGATGTAGGCACCGGTCACAGGATGCTCCTCCAGCCGCTGGCCCAGCACACCGGCCAGCTTGGCAGCGGTGGCAAGGTCGCCCAAGCGCTCACCGTAGGGGGGGTTGGTGAGCACAATCATGTGGGGCTCCGGCGCAAACTCCTTTACATCGGCCTGTGCAAAGTGGCAGCGGTCGCCCACGCCGGCCAGCTTGGCATTTTGGGTGGCCAGTGCCACCGCAGCCGGGTCCAGATCGTAGCCAAAGCCCTCAAAGGCAGCATCCTTGCGGATTTCGCTCAGGGCCTTCTCCCGCTGGCGGGCCCACACCTGGGGCGGGCAGAAGGTATAGTGCTCGGCAGCAAAGCGGCGCCGCAGGCCCGGTGCAATGTTCATGGCTTTTTGGGCGGCTTCAATCACCATGGTGCCGCTGCCACAGAAGGGATCGGCCACAATGGAATCCCGCCGCACCCGGCCCAGGTCTGCAATGGCTGCTGCCAGGGTTTCCTTAATGGGGGCACCGGTGGCATTGCGCCGGTAGCCACGCTTATGCAGGCCATCGCCAGAGGTATCCAGCATGATTTCCACCATGTTTTTGCGGATGGAAAAACGAATCTTATACAGGGCACCGGTTTCCGGCAGCATGAGGGTTTTGTGGCCCCGCTTGAGCCGTTCCACCACTGCCTTTTTTACAATGCTCTGGCAGGCAGGCACACTGGACAGAGTGCTGGACAGGCTGGAGCCTTTTACAGGGAACTGTGCATCTGCGGGAATCAGCTCCTCCCAGGCAATGGAGGAAACTCCGTCGAACAGCTCATCAAAGGTGTGAGCAGGGTAGGTTTTCAGCAGCACCAGCACCCGTTCGGCACAGCGCAGGTTCAGGTTAGCGGCAGCAATCATATCCTCGCTGCCCCGGAAGGCAATACGGCCATCGGTTACCTTCACATCCTCGGCCCCCAGGCGGCGCACCTCAAAGGCAGCGGTGCTTTCGGTGCCAAAATAACAGGGGGCAATCAAATCAAATTTCATAAGGCAAACTCCTTTTATATGCGGCCTGCTCCAGCAAGTGGAGAAAAGCAAAGCAGCCCTCGCCAATACTCTTTGTGCAGGTCGGTTTCATTGCGTGCTTTTTATGATACCATACCCCAACAGGCGGCGCAAGAGGCACAAATACAGGCCCTTTTTGTTCTGGGTAGTCCCACAGCAAAAACAGCACCCAGCCAGGCTGGGTGCTGTTTGACTGTAACTTAAGCCAAGGGTATCCTCCCCTTTTTTATTCCAGCATTGGCAAACTGCCTGCCGCTGGCTGGCCCTTAATAATCCTCAGGAATCAGAACACCGTAGGTGCCATTGGCCCGCCGGTAAACCAGCTGAATCTGGTCATCATCCATATTGCGGTACAGATAGAAGTTGTGGCCCAGCAGGTTCATCTGCAACACAGCTTCCTCGGCGCTGCAAGGTTTTACCACAAACCGTTTTTCACGGATTACATCGTAGGTTTCTTCCTGTTCCGGCTCCTGAGCCCATTCCGCAACGGCTGCATGGGTGAGCTTATCGCCCAGACGCTTGCGGTTTTTTACCAGACGACGGGTGAGCAGGTCCATTGCTTCATCCAATGCGTCCTCCATACGCTCGGCGGCTTTTTCTGCCCGGATAACAAGGCCCTTGTCCCGCACTGTTACTTCCACGGTCTGACCGCTCTTTTCCACGGTCACGGTGATGTGCGCCTGTGCCTCATCGCTGAGGAACTTGTCCAGCTTTGCCAGCTTGTTCTCTGCTTTTTCGATGAAGGTGGGCTTCAGGGTGACTTTTCTACCAGTGCATGTGACTTTCATAAACCATTGCCTCCTTATTCGAGGAACACCGCACCAACAGCTTGCACCTTATGGAACTTTGTTCCTCCTTTTCATGTGTTTAGTGTACCACATTTACAACAAAAAAGCCAGAGATAAAACCGATAAAACTGTAAACAATTTATGATAAAACTGTTAAGAATCTGCCTTTAAACAAGAAAACCGCCTTTTGCAGGGAGCATCCTGTGCAAAAGGCAGTTTTGCTGATTAACCTCTGCGGCGGGAATAACCGCCGCCACGGCGGTTTTCGGTAACACGCTTCAGGTCAGAAATTTTTTCTTCGCTCTGGCTTTTGAACTTTGCCATCATATCCTCAAAGCTCAAATCGCCCTGGGCAGGCTGTGCCTTGGGCTGCCATACCCGGGGAGCATCGCTCTTGCTGCGGGCAGGACGGCCGCCTGCTGCGCCGCCGGGACGAGGCCCTTTGGCCGGCCGGGGTTCCGGCGGAAGGGTACGCTTGATGGACAGTGCAATCTTGCCGTCCTCGCCAATGCTCATAACCTTTACCTTTACGGTTTGGCCTTCGGTGAGCACTGTTGCCAAATCTTCAATAAAGCTGTTGGAAACCTCGGAAATGTGCACCATACCGGTTTTATTCTCCGGCAATGCCACAAATGCGCCAAACTTTTTAACGCCGGTGACCTTTCCTTCCAGGATGGAACCTACCTCTAACTGTAACGCCATGTAACCCCTTTTTCTCCTAAATCAAAATAATATTATGTAAAAAGCCAATGGCCTTTTGCATGTACGGTTTATTTGCCGGTGGCATCCACAAACACCCGTTCGTTGGGTTTTGCGTAGCCCAGCTTATCCCTTGCTACCCGCTCAATCAATTCCTGATCGCTGCCAGACTCCAGAATGCGCTGCAATTCCTCGTTCTGGGCCTGCTGGGTTTCCAGCTGCTGCTCCACGGTTTGCAGCTGCTGGCGCTTGGTGCGGATTTCCACCTGATTGAGCACCATGCTCACCACCAGGTAACCGCCCAGCAGCAGTACACCCGCCCGCAGCAACAGGCCGGAAAAGCCCATTGTTTTGTTTTTCTGTTTTGCCATAGTCCTTCCCTGCCTTTCTGCTGCAATGCTGTGCAGCCGCTATTGATTAGAATTATACAACACCCGGCCATCCTTTTGCAACCGTTTTTGTTTTGCTTTTGCCCGCTTTTGCCGCCGGGCAGCTCTGCGCCGCCCAGCCGCCTGCCACACCGGGCGGCACAAAGCCCTGCCCAGGCGGAAGCTCCACACCAGCGGGCTGCATACCACAGCCGCCAGCCACTGGGCTGTGGCCTGGACAGCATCCGCCAGCAGTGCCCGGTAGCACCAGGCACCTGCCGCCAGACCCAGCACCATGTACCAGCGTATCAGGCCACTATAACTGCGGGAAGCCGCAAAGCTGAACCCCAGTACCGCCGCCAGCAAGAAGGCTGCAATGTCCCGCCAGAACAAGGCCAGCCTGCTACGCCCCAGCAGCCAGCCCAAGGCCTGATGCCCTGCCGCCGTCAAAAGACCCAGCCCAAGGCAGCACAAGGCATCTGCCAGGGCATACCGCACCGGGATATAGGCCGCCATCCCTATTTACCGCACCAGGCGGCGGAAAAAACCTCCGGCGCTCTGGCTAGGCTGGGAATATTGCAGATACTCAATCTGTCCAAAAATTTTTACTGCACCGCTCTCCATGGAAAGCTCGCTGACCTGGAGCCCCTGCCCCCCAATCAGCAGATTTCCCTGCTGGGTTTCCAGGGCAGCGGTCTGCTCGTCACAGCTGATGACACGCACCACACCTGTTGCGGTAAGGGTGCTGCGGCTTTCTAATGTAAGATTATGGGGCAGCTTGGGCACTGCGGCGGCCTGCTGCGGCTGAGTCAAGCGTTTTTCCTGCATGATGGCATTCACCAATCCCTTTCCTTTTGTTTTGTAAAAGGTATGCAGGAAGGGCAGCAATCATTCTTCGATGATCTGATACATCTCCCGGGCTACATCCTTGCCCAGGGGTGCCTCGGTGGAAAGCACCTTTACTTTAACCGGCCGGTTGCCGAAAGTAATTTCAATCACATCGCCTACTTTTACTGCATAGCTGGCTTTGGCCAGGCGGCCATTGACCAGAATGCGGCCTGCGTCGGCCACTTCGTTTGCCACGGTGCGCCGCTTAATCAGCCGGCTTACCTTGAGGTATTTGTCAATACGCATCTGTGTGCACTTCCTTTCCTTGCAATGTTTCCTTGCAATTTGTTCTGCCTTTGGAGCAGTCTGTTACAGAAAAACCCGTTGGCCGCCCAAACCAGGTTTGAGCGGCACAACGGGATGAACATCTTACTAAGCGACGAAATCCAACTTACTTGGCTACGGCGTCCTTCAGAGCCTTGCCTGCCTTGAAAGCAGGAGTGGTGGTGGCAGGAATGGTGATTTCCTCCTTGGTGCGGGGGTTGCGGCCCTTGCGAGCGGGACGCTCACGGGTCTCAAAGGTGCCAAAGCCTACCAGAGAAACCTTATCGCCCTGAGCCAGAGCCTGGGTGATGGCCTCTACGGTAGCATTTACAGCCTGCTCTGCGTCTTTTTTAGAAAGGCCGGCATTCTCGGCCACTGCGGCGATCAGTTCAACTTTCGTCATGTTGTTTTTACCTCCAAATGATATATCAGCAACAAAGGACTTATTCCTTTGCGGACTGCTGGATTGATTGCCCCTGCATCCAGTCTGCACGCTGCTGCGGGGTTGCCTGTTCCAGGCCAATTCCCTGGGCCTGGGCCTGCTGTTCACAAAAAATCACCTGCTGCTGAAAGGCATCGCTTGCCTGGGTAAGGGCCTGTTCCGGGTCCAGCCCAAGGCTGCGGCAGAGGGCTGCGGCTGCAAACAGCAGCTGGCCTGCCTGAGCGGTATCCGGCTGGGGCTTGGCAAGTTGCTTTGTGCAGGCGCTGATTTGCTCCAGTGCCTGGGCAGCGGTAAGTTCAAAGCCATAGGCTGCCGCCCGCTTTTGCAGCTTTGCAGCCCGCATCAATGCAGGAAAACTGCGGGGCACACTTTCCAACCGGTCCTGTGCGGTGGAACGGCCCTTTTCGGCGTTTTTGAGCATCTCCCAGTTGGCCAAAGCCTGGCCGCTGCTGGCTGCGGATACATCTCCAAATACATGGGGATGACGGTACACCAGTTTTTTGCAGATGCCGTCGCACACCTGGTTAAAATCAAACCGGCCGGCCTCCGCTTCCATTTGGCTGTGCAGGGCTACCTGCAGCAGCACATCGCCCAGCTCCTCTTCCAACAGGTGAGGGTCCTCCAGGTCGATGGCGTCCACTGCCTCGTAGGTTTCTTCAATAAAGTTCATGCGGATGCTTTGGTGGGTCTGCTCCTTATCCCAGGGGCAGCCGCCCTCCGGGGCACGCAGCAGCGCCACGATTTCCACCAGGTCCTGTGCAGTGTAGTGTTCCTTCGGTGTAAAATCTACCATGCCAAACCGCCTTTCCCTTTGCGTGATTCGCCTTACAATTTTGTGACTTTCCCATTTTACTCTAGATAGTAGGCCATTTCAAGCCCTTTTCTTGTATTTTTACCATGTGCAAATGGTTTTCATTCCTTCCCATACAAAACCATTGCGGTTTTGGCTTTTTTTCTATCTAAATTGAAAAAATCATCCCGGTTTTTGTTGCCTTGTGTTTTGCTGGCAGCCAGGCTGCGCCCCCTGTTGCTCCCCTAATGTTTGTTCTGCTGGAAGCAGCAAGGGCAAAAAAGCACCCCTGCACCGGCGGCATCTGCCGAACCAGGCGCAGGGGCACATCCTTGTGTATTGCTTTGGCTTAAACAGCCATCGGCGCTCACAGCCGATGCAGCCGAAGGCCGTTTATTTCGTCCACTCCCAGCACCAGTGCTGCACCAGTGGACTGGCTGCCCAGCTTAAAGCTGTGCCCCACACCCATCACAAAACAAGGCACCCTCTTGCACCTCTTTGCCGCACTGGGGGCAGGTGTGCACAGCAGGCTGGGGGCAAATCTCCTCGTCCTCGGCGGTGTAGGAGTACACAAAGGTGCCATGGTCCTGGGCCGGCTGGCTGTCGGTCTGCTCCGGGGTTTGCTGCTTAATCTGCCGGATTTCCTCCTGCAGCCGGTCGATGGCATCCACATACTTCTGCACCAGGGCAGTGTTGGTTTCGCCGCTTTTGGTCAGGTTGTATACCAAAGCACCCAGCTGGCGCTGTGCCTTGCTCAAACGGCTCTGTGCATTGAGCAAATCCACCTGCTGCTTGCCCTTTTGGGCCAGGTCGTTTGCGGTTTTCTTGGCGCTGTCGGCCAGCTGCTGGCCTGCGCTCCACAGTCGATCCAGATCAATGTTCATGGTTGCGCACCTCTTTCATGTTAACAGAATAAGTAACAGGCTTTGCAGCCTGCTGGCCTAGGGCAATGTGTGCCCCAGGTTTTTTCTTTATTATACTGCCAGGCAGTATGTCCTGCAACGGGTCAGCCCAAAAATTCCCGCAGCATGGAGTGCTCCGGCATCAGCTCCAGAGGCAGAGGGTTCACCAGAGCAAAATGCCCTGCCAGTTCATTCAGCCGCTCGCAGCCGGGATGGGTGACTGGCAGCTGACCGGCCAGAGGCACCACAAAGTGCGCTAGCAGGCAAATCTCATAACTGAAGGAGGTATCTACCAGCAAATCCGCTTCGGTTTTGAACACCCGGATAAACTGGTCCTCTCCGGCACACACCTGGTTCCACATGGCCAGGGTCTTTTCCAGACTGTGACCACGGAATTTGTGGTCCCGCACCATCCGCCGGGCCAGCCGGATGTCCCGTGTGGGCAGCACACGCTGCCCCCGGTAGCTGTACTCCTCCCGCAGGCCTGCGTAGATTTTGTACACCTGCCCCTGGGGCAGCTTGCTGGTGAGGATGGGATTCAGGGCATGAATGCCCTCCACAATGCACACGCCGCCCTCCAAATCCAGCGGGATGCGCTGGGGCTTGCGGTTTTCGGTCATGAAGTCAAACTCCGGCAGCTGGGTTTTGCCGGTTTGCACCAGTTCCTCCAGGCAGCGGTGAATCTCCTCCACATCCAAAGCGGTGATGTTTTCGTAATCCTTGCTTCCGTCCGGCAGGCGGGGGTAGCAGTCCAGATTTTTATAAAAGTTATCCAGACTTACCACCTGGGCCGGGGTGCCCCGCAGGCGCAGCGCCGCCGCCAGCTTGTGGGCGGTGGTGGTTTTGCCGGAGGCCGAAGGCCCGGTAAGCATTACCAGCTTGCAGCCGCTGGCCAGCACATCGCTGGCAGCGGCATGGATGCGGCCCTCATACTCGTGTTCGCAGTGGCGCACAAAGCTTTGAGCGCTTTCTGCGGCAGTGTTAATCAGGCTGATTTCAACCAGGCGTTTGGGAATCCAGATAGCGGGCATAAAACTCGCTCACTCCTTCCTTCCTGCGAAGAATCTCATCAAATCCATCGATGTATTCGGCAGGGTACTTGTAGTTGAAGATACGCTCAATCCGGTCGCCGCCGGGCTGGCACAGCTTGGTGCTGCCCCCTGCCCCGGCAGAGAGAATGGAGTGTACCTCCTCCATGATGTAAATGTTATAGTACCCTTCGTAGCCCGGTTTACACCAGCCTGTATTTTCCAAGTTTTTTAAGGTGTTCTTTTGCCGGTACATATAGTAGGGCTTATAACCGGCCTGTGCCAGCTTGCCGCAATGCTCCACCATGGCTGCCACATCCGCAAACTCCTCGGCCCGGTTTTCAATCACCAGGTTGGAGGCTCGTTTCAGGGTGAGGGTGTGCACGGTAATGTTTTCCGGCGAAAGGGCAATTGCTTCTTCCAGGCTCTGGCAGAAACCTTCCACCGTATCCCCCGGCAGGCCAGCAATCAGGTCCATGTTAATATTGGTATGCCCCGCTGCCCGTGCCTGTGCAAAGCAATCCCGAATATCCTGGGCGGTGTGCCGGCGGCCAATCCGGGCCAGCACCTCATCCGAGAAGGTTTGGGGGTTGATGGAGATACGGGTGGCTCCGTATTCCTTAATCACTTCCAGCTTTTCCCGGTCGGTGCAGTCGGGACGGCCCGCCTCCACCGTGTATTCCTCCAGCTCCGCCAGTTCAAAGCAGTCCCGCACAGTGCCCATCAGCTGACGCAGCTGCTGGGCCGACAGGCTGGTAGGGGTGCCGCCGCCAATGTAAATGGTTTTGATGCGCAAACCGCACTGGTCCGCCTGGCGGCGGATGGCCTGTACCTCCTGGCAAAGCTTATCCACATAGGGCTGCACCATCTTCTGGTCCCGGTCCAGCGTGCGGGAAACAAAGCTGCAATAGCTGCACCGGGAGGGGCAGAAGGGAATGCCAATGTACAGGCTGTAATCCAGCGGACTTTTGCGCTCCAGAATGGGCCGCTGCAAATCGGCAATGTCCTTGGCCAGCTGGTATTTTTCGGGGGTGCAGTCAAAGTGGTCCACAAACAGGCTTTCAATCTTCTCATCGGTCATGCCTGCGGCCCGTTTGTCGTGGATGATGCGCACCGGACGCACGCCGGTGAGTTTACCCCAAGGCAGCCGGATGCCGGTTACCTGCCCCAGCAGCTGGTACAGCAGCGAGCAGAGGGCAAACTCCAGCTCCTGCTGCTGGGCGGGCCGGGGTGCAGTCATTACATGGCATACACCGTTCTGGCGCAGGCCCGCAGCCAGCCGGTGGCCGCTGGCCAAAGCCAGCACCAAATCCTCTTTGGGGCAGTAGCGTTTGGCTGGCAGTGCCCCAGGAAAAAACATACGGGCAATGTTCTCCAGCTCATAGCCGGAGGCCACGCCCCTTACAAAAATCTGCATGAAGGCTCCTTTGGCTTAAAAAAACGGGTTGGTTTCAAATTCCTGGGCCAGAGTGCTGAAGGGACCGTGCCCAGGCAGCACGCTGGTATCCGGCGCAAGAGGCAGGGTTTTCAGCCGTTCCAGGGTGCGGCGCTGGTCCGCCGGGCTTCCGCCCAAATCGGTGCGGCCCACCGAACCGGCAAACAGGGTATCGCCGGTGAACAAAAGGCCCTGGCTGGCAATCACCCAGGAACCGCCGGTGTGGCCGGGGGTGTGCCAGGTGGTAAAGCAGGCTTCGTCCACCCAGATTTCGCCCCCGTCCTGATAGGCACCGTCCACATCCTGTGCAGTGAGGGGAAACAGCTCGCTGCCTGCGGTATCCGCCAGGTCCAGATACACCTTGCACCCCCACTGCTGACGCAGGGCCTTGGTGCTGGTGACATGGTCAAAGTGACCGTGAGTGAGCAGAATATGGGTCAGGCGGGCCTGCTTTTGCTCCAGCAGCTCATTCAGCTGTTCCACCGAGGGGGCGGGGTCCACCAGTACGGCGCTGCCCTGTTCGGTCATAGCCAAAAAACAGTTGGTGGAATAGGGCGCCGGGCCCTGTAAATGATACACTTGCATCCAGTATGCTCCTTTTCTTAAACGCAGCGGGTTAACCTTGCTGCCATTCGTCGGTGTCCAGAATCAGGGTAACCGGGCCATCGTTCACCAGGCTTACCTGCATATCGGCACCAAATTCTCCATGCTGCACCTGGGCCAGGCCCTGACGGCCCAACTCCTGCAAAAAAGCCTGGTAGGCATCCAGCGAAAGGGGCTGCCGGGCCGCCTGGGTAAAGCTGGGGCGCTTGCCCTTTTTGGTGGAGCCGTACAAAGTAAAATTGCTTACCACCAGGGCGGAATACCCAAGCTCCACCGCACTTTTATTCAGCTTTCCTTCTTCATCAGAAAAAATCCGCAGATGGGCGCATTTTTCCGCCAGTTTGGGCACCACATCCAGGCTGTCCCCTTCTCGGATGCCCAGCAAAATTACCAGGCCGGGGCCGATGGTACGGGGCTGACCGCCGTTTACCACCACGCTGGCACTGCTCACTCGCTGCACAACGGCACGCATGGTTCCTTTCTCCTTTCCGGTGGCTGCCGCTTATACACGGGTAACCAGAATCACATCCCGCAGATGGCGCAGCCGGTTGAGTACATTGTTCAGGTGTTCGGTGCTGGCAATGCCCACCGTCAGGGACATGGCCGCCCGGCCATTGTCCACCATGCGGGCGCTCATGGCATAAATGGGCACCCGCATATCGCTCAGGGTCATGGCCACATCGCCCACCAGGCCCTCCCGGTTCATGGCCATCAGTTCCAGCGAAGCCTTGTAGCTTTCCTGCTTGGTGTCCTCCCAATAGGCATTCACCCAGCGGCCCCGATTTTCCGGGTCCTGAATGCTGGCCTGGGCATTTTTGCAATCCTTTTTATGGATGGAAACACCAAAACCACGGGTAATAAAGCCAATGATGTCGTCGCCGGGCAGGGGGCTGCAGCACTTGGCAAACTTGATGGGGGTATTGTCGATGCCTTCCACCACAACGCCCTCGCTGCCCTTGTATTTTTTGAGGGGAACATCCGCAATCTGGGTTGGAGTCTGCTTTTCCTCCCCTGCTTTCATCCGCAGGTATTCATCCTTGATTTTGCCCATCAGGCGGCTGATCTGCAAGCCGCCGTAACCCAGGGCGGCATACATCTCCTCGGTGGAGTTCAGCCGCTGGCGCCGGGCAATTTCTGCCATGAAATCGTCCCATTTATCATCGGGGATGGTAATCAGGTTGCGGCGCAGCTCCTTCTCCAGCAGGGTGCGGCCCTCCTGGATGTTCTCCTCCCGCCGCTCCTTTTTGAACCAGTTACGAATCTTGTTGCGGGCTTCGCTGGTGGTTACAATCTTGAGCCAGTCACGGCTGGGGCCTTTGTCCTCCGGCCCGGTGATAATTTCGATAATTTCGCCGGTGATTACTTTATGGTCAATGGGCACAATGCGGCTGTTTACCTTGGCGCCAATCATCCGGTTGCCCACCGCAGAGTGGATGGCATAGGCAAAGTCGATGGCCGTTGCCCCGGCAGGCAGGTTGATTACATCGCCTTTAGGGGTAAAGGCAAACACTTCTTCCGGCAGCAAGTCTCCCTTAATGTCTTGCAGCAGGCTGCCTGCATCCTCGCTTTCCCGCTGGCTTTCCAGCAGCTGGCGTACCCAGGCCAGGCGTTCTTCCAGCTTGTCCCGGCCGCCGCCCTGGATGCCCGCCTTGTATTTCCAGTGTGCCGCCACGCCGTATTCCGCCATCTGGTCCATCTCATGGGTGCGAATCTGCACCTCAAAGGGGATGCCTGCATGGCCAATGACGGTGGTGTGCAGGGACTGGTAGCCGTTGGGCTTGGGGGTGGAAATATAGTCTTTAAAGCGGTTGGGCAAAGGGTGGTACATATCGTGAATTACGCCCAGCGCATTGTAGCATTCGGACACGGTATCCAAAATAATGCGTACTGCATATACATCGTAGATTTCCTCAAAATCCTTGTTCTGCATATACATCTTGCGGTAGATGCCGTAAATGCTTTTTACCCGGCTTTTCATGATGGCATGGGGCATACTGTTTTCCGCCAGCCGCTGGTGAATCACCTGGGCAATGCGAGTGATAAATTCCCGGCCGCCATTGTCGGCCAGTTCCTGCCGGATGCGCTCGTAGCCAATGGGGTCCAGGTAGCGCAGGCTGCGGTCTTCCAGTTCTTCCTTAATGTTGCTGATGCCCAGCCGGTGTGCAATGGGGGCGTAAACCTCCATGGTCTCCAGCGCTTTGTCCCGGCGTTTTTGTTCTGGCCAGGCGTCGCCGGTGCGCATATTGTGCAGCCGGTCGCACAGCTTAATAATCATCACCCGCACATCCTGGCTCATGGCCATGAGCATCTTGCGCAGGTTTTCGGCTTGCTGTTCCTCCACCGAGGAAAACACGATTTTGGTCAGCTTGGTTACACCGTCCACCATGTGGGCTACATCCTGGCCAAACTGTGCCTGAATCTGTTCCAGCGAAATGCTGGTATCCTCCACCACATCGTGCATCAGGGCAGCGGCCAGGCTTTCGGTATCCATTCCCAGTTCCACCAGCAGCATGGCCACATGGATGGGATGGCAGATGTATGGCTCGCCGGAGCGGCGGCGCTGGTCCTTGTGAGCCTGCTCTGCCAATTTATAAGCCCGATCCAGTACATCCATGTCATAGGCACGGCCGCTTTCCTGAATCATCTGTTTTAAATCCTGATAGGTTACATATTCTGCCATGGTTATGCCTCCAATGCCTTAAAGATAGGTGCCGAGAACAAATCCTGCTTTTGCGCCACGGGGATGGGTGCATATTTGTTGGCCTGGCTATCCTCGCAAATCTCCACCAGACCAAGCTGGGTGAGAGCTTCCAGCCCTACCAGGGTGCGGGCGGTATTTTCGGGACCCAGCTTGGCAAACACCGGCTGCAAATCCTGCGCCCAGACCGTCCCCTCCTGAATCATGCGGTACAATGCCACAATATGGCTGCGCTGAGGCATCAGCAGCTGCCGGTCCGCCGCTGTCATGGGTGCGCCGTGGCGGAATGCATCAAACAGTGCTGCCTGTTTTGCCACCGTGGGGGGCAGGCCGCTGGGCCGCAGCTCCTTGATCCGGCCGGACATCTGGGGTCCGTTTTTGCCCTCGTAGACCGAAAGGCTGAGGGCAGCGTCCACCCGGTCGCCAATCTGATAGGGCAGCTGGGCAGGGTTCATGCCAAAATACACCGCATACAGGGTGGACATCCCCTGATGAAGCCGCAGCCGGCAATGGCGCCCGTCGCTTACCGGGTAAATCCCCTCAATCATGGCATCCTCCAGCATAAACAGCGGGGCGGGGTTGCCGTTGCCGCAGGGCGCCAGGTAGTCCAGCCCCTGCACATCCTCCACGGTAAGGCGATCCAGCTTGACCGCCACATCCAGCTGGAGGGGCGGGCTTTCCAGCACCGGGTATTCCTGGGCTGCAAACTGGTTGAGGGCCTGGCGCAGGGCCGGAATGTTTTGTTCCTGGATGGAAAGGCCCGCTGCCATTGCGTGGCCGCCGTACCGCAGCAGCAAATCGCCGCAGGCGCAGATGGCTTTGTGCAGGTGAAAACCGGGCACACTGCGGCCAGAGCCCTTGCCCTCTCCATCTGCCAGAGAAATTACGATAACAGGCTTGCCGTACTGTTCCACCAGGCGGCTGGCCACAATGCCAATCACCCCCTGATGGTAGCCCTCGCCCCACACCACAATCACCCGGTCGTTGCGCCGCTGGGGGTCTGCGGCCAGCTGAGCCTGGGCTTCTGCCATAATGCGCTGCTCTGCCTCCTGCCGGGCGGTGTTGTTTTCTACCAGGTGCTCGGTGAGCTGTTCCGCCCGCAGGTCGTCCTCGCACAGCAGCAGCTGCAGGGCCGTTACAGCGGAATCCATACGCCCGGCTGCATTCAGGCGGGGCGCAATGGCAAAGCTGATACTCTCGCTGGTAACGGGCTTTTCGCCCAGGCCGCAGGCTTCCAGCAGGGCCAGCAAGCCAGGCCGGTCAGAATTTTGCAGCACCTGCAGCCCATGCTTTACGATGGTGCGGTTTTCGCCGGTGAGCTGCATTACATCCGCCACCGTACCAATGGCAGCCAGATCGCCGCAGAAGTCCAGCAAATCTTCGGGGGCGCAGCCATCCAGCGCTGCGCACAGCTTGAAGGCTACCCCTGCGCCGGACAAAATTTTACAGGGACTTTGGTCATCCGGCCGGGCTGGGTCCACCACTGCAAAGGCATCCGGCAGCGGGCCGGACGGCAGATGATGGTCGGTAATAATCAAATCAATACCCAGCTCCTTGGCACGGGCAGCCTCCGCCATGGCGGCAATGCCGTTGTCCACCGTGATAATTACCTTGTAGCCTTTTTGGGCCAGCTGCTCCACAATGCCGATGGAAAGACCATAGCCATCCTCATCCCGGCTGGGCAGCTTGCAGCGCACATTGGCACCCATGCCCCGCAAATGGGAGTAGAGCAGGGCGGTGGCGGTAACGCCATCCACATCGTAATCGCCAAAAATGACCATGGGTTCCTGGCCGTCGATGGCTTGCAGAATCCGCTGGGCCGCCTTATCCATATCCTTCAGCAAAAAAGGGTCGGACAGGGGCTCGTCCTCGGCCAAAAAGGCCATGGCCTGCTGGGCAGAGGTAATGCCCCGGCTCACCAGGATACGGGCCAGCAGCATGGGCGCCCCGATGGCTGCCGCCAGCCGGGCTGCCGCTTTGTCATCGGGTTGATTTACTTGCCAGGCGCGATAGGTCATTGCGTTGTTACTCCTTTGAAAAAATAGTCTCCTCTGCCGCCAATCCGTCCTTGGCCAGCATACTTTGCATCACACTGATTTCGGCGGAGATGTCCAGCGCCGTGTTGCTGAGCAGCTCATCCTGCAAATTCACAAACGCCGTGTTCATGGTGTGCAGCATCCCGGTAATTTCCAGTCGTATCTGCTGGGCCACCTGGCTCTGCTGTTCCCTTACCTCATCGTAAGCGCCCAGCAGCTTTCGGATGGCGGGCATATAATAGCTGCCCAGCCGCCGGGCCTTGGGCGTACTTTCGGGATGATGTTCCAGCCAGGCCAACATGGTGCTTACATGGCCGTGCATGGTGAGCAGCTCCTGCTGCAGGGCAGGCTCCTGGTGGGTCAGCTGAATGTGGGTGCCTACCGTCTGCAAAAAATCCCGAATCTGGCCTTGCAGCACAGCTGCTTCCTGGTTTTGGGGCGCAGCTTCCTGCCCCTGGGCACAGGCCTGAGCCTGATTTTCCTGGTTTGCACTCTGCTGGGCCTGGCGCTGCTGCAAAGCCCGGTAGTCCTTCAGATGGGCAAACAGCCGCTGTTCCTCCCGGTCAAAGTACGCTCCGGGCATACGACCCTTGCGAATCAGCCGCACAATTTCCCGTGTTACAAACCGGGGAGTCCGCTGCACCAGCTCGGCCAGTTCCTCAACTCCAGCACCCTGGGGCCGGTCGGCGCAATCCAGGTAGCGGCGGCGGCGCAGGCGCAGCTTGGGCTGGCGAAACATCCACCAGCCGCCCAAACCACTGCCCACACAAAAGGCCAGTGAAAGAATCACCAGGCCAGGCTCGACCCAGCTTGCTTTGACAAAGGCAGGAATCAAAAAAAGAATAGCCAGCAGCCATAATGTAGTGCCTGTGGTAAGATAAGTGAAATCCACCAGGCGGTTTTTCAGGCCGTTCCAGATGCTCTGTGTTTTGGGGGAATTTGCCTGAACCGGCATACCTTTGGGCCTTTGATAGGCCGGCGCCTTGGGGGCAGCTTTGGAGGTATGGGCCCAGTCTGCGCCCAAAACCGAGGACACCGCCTGCTGTACCTCCTGGGAGATGTTTTTGCCCAGTTCCTCCAGCTGGCGGGAGCCTTGGCCTTCTTTCTGTTGGTCCAGCAAAAAGGAAACACCCATCTCCTCGGCCATGTTGCGGCCCAGTTCGCCAATGCTGCTGCAAAGCTGCTGCCAATCTTCTTTTGTAAAAGTTTTTTGGGTTTGCTTGCCGCCAGAGTTATGGTTGCCAGAACCATATTCAAAGGGCTTTTTATCTTCCATGGGGTTCATTTCCCTCCTGCTGTTTTGCGGATTATTTACGAATCACTGCGGGGTGGATGAGCCGCCATCAAAGCCTGGGCGCAGCGCAGTCCATCCACTGCGGCACTCACAATGCCGCCGGCATAGCCTGCCCCCTCGCCGCAGGGGTAAAGGCCGAGCATTCCCTCACATTGCAGGTCCTGCCCACGCACCAGCCGCACCGGGCTGGAGGTGCGGGTCTCCAAGCCGGTAAGAACAGTATCCGGCGCAGCGTAGCCCCGCAGTTTACGGTCAAAGGCAGTTAGTCCGGTGCGCAGGGTATCGGCCAGCTGCTGAGGCAGAAGGCTGCCCAGATTGGCCGCCTGTACGCCCCGGTCGTAGGTGGGCTGTACCCGTTTCAGGTTCAGGCTGCTGCCCGCCTGCAAAAAGCTGTCCACCGTTTGGGCCGGGGCCTGGTAACCGCCGCCCCCTGCACGGAAGGCCGCCTGCTCCAGCTCCCGCTGGAACTGGATGGCCTTGAGGGGGTCGCCCCCAAAGTCGCTGCCATCCACGCTTACCACCACCGCCGCATTGGCATTTTTGCCGTCACGGGCGTGGTAGCTCATGCCGTTGGTGAGTGCACCGCCCTCCTCGCTGGCGGAAGCCACCACCTGGCCGCCGGGGCACATACAAAAGGTATACACACACCGCTGGCCCACATGATGGCTCAGCTGATACTCACCCCGGGGCAATGCCGGGTGGCCCGCCGCTGCATGGTAAAGGCTTTTTTCGATTTCCGTTTGCAGATGCTCCGCCCGAAAGCCCACCGAAAAGGGCTTGCACTCCAAAGGCAAGCCCTGCTGTGCCAGGGTCAGGAAGGTATCCCGTGCAGAGTGGCCCACCGCCAGAATCAATGCATCACAGGCAAATTCTCCTTGGGTGGTGCGCACAGCTGCCAGCTTACCGCCTTTTTCCACCAGGCCGGTGAGCTTGGTGTTAAAATGCACGGTACCGCCCAGCCGCTGAATCTCCTTGCGAATGGACAAAATCACCCCACGCAGCAGGTCGGTGCCCACATGGGGCTTTTGCTTGTAGGCAATTTCTGCCGGGGCACCATGCTTCAGCAGGGTCTGGGTCACAAAACTGCACAGTTCATCGTTGATGCGGGTGGTGAGTTTGCCGTCCGAAAAAGTACCGGCGCCACCCTCACCAAATTGGATGTTTGCCTCCGGATTCAGCTGGCCGGTGGCGGAAAAATGCTCCACCGCCTTTACCCGGTCCTCCAGAGCAGGGCCCCGTTCCAGCACAATGGGCTGGTAGCCCTGCCGTGCCAGAGCCAGTGCTGCAAACAGGCCCGCCGGCCCAAGGCCGCACACCACAGGCCGATGCGCCAAGGGCTGGCCGCTGCCCACAATGGGACGAAATACCGCCGGGCGGGCCAAAGCAACGCAGGGCGCAGAGCCAGCCAAAGCCAGCTCTGCACCCTCGTTTTCCAATGTAATGGCTATGGTATACACCAGCACAGGGGTTTTGTGCCGTGCATCCACCGACAGTTTTGCCACGCCGGTGGAGACTGCCTGCCGGGGCGAGATGCGCAGCAGTTTGCACGCCTTGTGCACCGCCTGCTGCTGCGGCTGGGCAGAATTCAAATCCACCCGGATTCCTCGTACTAATAACATAATGGTTTGGTTCAGCTCCCGGATTTTACTGTAATGGAGCACTCTGCCAGATAGCTGCCCTGAGCAAATACCGTGTTGGCAGAGGGCACCGAGATGCTCACCGACAGATTTTCGGTGCCGGTGACCACCTGGCTTTGACTCATGTCCACTGTTGCCACAACGCTGGAGGGCGACAGGGATTCAATCACATCCTTGGGGCCAATCAGGGTTACATTTTCGATGCGCTCGTCCTGTATCTCCACCTGATAGTTTGCCGGTACATTGATGGTGCGAATGTTGGTTACATTCAGGGTTCGGGTGGCCAGATTGCTGCTGTCAAAGCTGAGGGTAATGGTTTTGATGTTGCTCTTGCTCTCTACCCCCTTGGGCAGGTTCACATTCAGGCTGTAAGAATGCCCCATGGTAAAGCTGGACAGGTCAAAATCGCTTACTGCCAGTTCGGTGAGGTTTGCCAGAGTTTCCGGCATACCGCTTACCACCAGGCTATCCTGGGAGAGGGTGTATTGCAGGCTGTTTACATCAAAGCCGTCGGGGGTGTTGATGAAGTTTATCTTGAGCGGCAGTTCCTTGGTTTGGTAAATGGTAAGTGTTACCTCCGCCATGGTGTTGTCCAGGGTGGTGTATTGCAGCTCCAGGGGATTGCCCGCCTCATCCAAAGGCAGCAGCTCCACTGTTTTGATTTTAGTTTCGGACATATTCTCCAAATCAGCACTGGGTTCAATGCGAGCCACAATGGACTGGATCTGATCCACCTCACTGACTGGGCCCTGCACAGTAACAGTGGTTGGGCTGGCTACGGTGCCCTGCAGCACATAGCCATCGGCCACGGTAAGGTTCTGGGTTTGCACCTCTACCTTAAAGGTCTTTTCCTCCACCTTATCAAACACCACGCTGACCCGCTCCGGGTTTACCACCGAAGCGGTAATGTTCAGGTTGCTGTTCAGCACCCGCACCCGCAAAGCCAGTTCTACCTCTCCGGCGCTGGTTACCATGGAATAATCCGGATACACCTGAAAATCCTCTGCCTTGGCCTTGGTTACCTGATATCCATCGCCGCTGAGCCGCAGAGTAACCTTTTGCTGGGGATTGTTCACAATATCCAGCTGCTGGTTGATGTAAACCGAAGAATTGTAATTAAAATCCACCGGTACGCCGCTCAGCAGCTGGGTGGAATTGGGATTGATGAACAGGGTAACTACCATCCACAGCACCAATGCAATCAACAGTGACAGGGGAATGGTAATCCGCCGGTCATCCCAGATGGTTTTAGCTTGTTTGTTTTCCATTCTTTTTTCTCCAGAACGATTGTTTTTGCGGCTTCTCCTGCTCGGCAGGCACCAATTCCTCCTGCAGCAGGTCGAATAGGTTCTGACGGTCCAACCGGCGAATCAGCACGCCGTTCTTTGCCAGGGAGATAATGCCGGTTTCCTCGCTCACCACAACCACCACGGCATCAGAGTTTTCGCTCATGCCAAGGGCGGCCCGGTGACGGGTGCCCATGTCTTTGCCAATTTCCAGGTTGTCGGAAAGGGGCAGTACGCAACCGGCAGCTTTTAAAATGCCGTCCCGCACCACCACCGCACCGTCATGCAGCGGAGTGCCCTCGTAAAAGATGGTCCCCAGCATTTCCCGGTTTACATCTGCGTTCAGCGGGGTGCCGGTGCGAATAATTTCCGAAAGGTTGGTGCTGCGCTCCAGCACAATCAGCGCACCTGTGCGGGTATCCGAAAGCTGCTCTGCCGCATCGCAGATGGCCAGGCAGGCATTCTGCCAGGCTTCCCGCAGGCCGGGGTCCATCTTGCGGCTGCGCAGCATACGGGCCATCCATTTGTCGGTACGGCCCATCTGCTCCAGAGCACGGCGCAGTTCTGGCTGAAACAGCACCACCAGCGCCAGCACACCAATTTGCAGCACATTGCTCATAATCCAGGCCACGGTGCGCAGGTCAAACAAAAATGCAATGGCGTAAATCAGCAGCAGCACAATGGCCCCCTTTGCCAGCTGACCGGCACGGGTTTTGCGCACTACTGCAAACAGCTGATACACCGCAAACGCCACAATTAAAATATCCAAAATATTAAGAGGCTGCTGCCAGATGGTGGTAAGATTGCTTACCACCTTATCCACAATACTCAGCAGTCCTCCATCCAGGCCATTTGCCACAAAAAGCCCTCCTGTTCTCATTGTTGGCCATCCTGCCGGGGCAGGAGGGGCACATGGTAAAAAATTCTCATCTTTTAGTATACCATAGGAATAAAGGTTTGAAAACCTATTTCACCCGGCCGCTTACCGCTGAATCAGCGCCACGGCGTGCACTGCAATGCCCTGCCCTGCGCCGGTAAAGCCCAGATGCTCCTCTGTGGTGGCCTTTACGCTGACCGCATCCACCTCAACCCCCAGTGCCTGGGCAAGATTGCTGCGCATGGTGGGAATGTGGGGTGCCAGCTTGGGGGCTTGGCACAGGATGGTCGCATCCACATTGCCAATGCTCCAGCCCTCTTTGCCCAGCAGCTGGGCCACATGGTGCGCCAGCACCAGGCTGTCTGCCCCTTTGTAGGCAGGGTCGGTATCCGGGAAGTGTTTGCCAATGTCGCCCAAAGCAGCAGCGCCCAGCAAGGCATCCATCACCGCATGGGCCAGCACATCTGCATCGGAGTGGCCCTTCAGCCCCTTTTCATAGGCAATTTCCACGCCGCCCAAAATCAGTTTGCGGCCTTCCACCAGCTGGTGTACATCGTAACCATGGCCAATGCGCATTGCTCGTTCCTCCTTCAAGTCGTCCGGGGTGGTAATTTTGTAGTTCTCGTATTCCCCCTGGGTCAGATACACCGGCAAACCGGCTTGTTCGTACAGCTGGCAGTCATCGGTAAGCAGCTCATTGCCCTGCCCGTCTGCCAGTTCCAGGTACCGGGCCTGTTCAAAGCACTGAGGGGTCTGCACCGCAAACAGGGTGCTGCGTGGGGGGGTGCCCTGTACCAGCTGCTCCTGCGCCTGCTTGATGGTGTCCTTCACCGGCACAGCGGGGGCAGCTGCACCCCACCGGCAAGCGGCCTCAATCACATCGTGGATGAGCCGCTGGCTTACAAAGGGGCGTGCGCCATCGTGAATGGCCACATACCGGCCCTGGGCAGCCCGCACACCGTTTGTCACACTAACGGCCCGCTCAGCGCCTCCCTCCACCAGCTGCACCGGCTTTTGGCACAGCTGGGCAGCCTGCTGGGCCAGCTGCAAGTTTTTGCCGTACACCACCACCAGATCCGTAATGTCCGGATGCTGGTCAAAGGCAAGCAGGCTGGTTTCCAGTACAGTGCGGCCGCCCGGAAGCTTCCATGCCAGTTTGTCAAAGCCCATGCGGCTGGAACTGCCCGCCGCCACAATTACTGCGGTAATGGTATCACCCATATGTATATCCTCCCTGTAAGGGTTTGCACAGCTTTGTGCACCCCACATCCTTCGATTGCAACAGTTGCCCCTATTATACTGTATTTTTTTTCAAAAATCCACCGCCGCCACATCCCCTAGCACCAAAAAAAAGACCCCAGTCCCATCTTGCATAAGCAAGACAGACTGAGGTTTACAGCATACCCCGCAGATATCACACCAGCTGCTGTTTTTTATCTAAGCGCATCCGGTCGCTGATCATGGCCACAAACTCGCTGTTGGTGGGCTTGCCCCGCAAATTATGAATGGTATAGCCAAAATAGCTGTTGAGGGTATCCACATCGCCCCGGTCCCAAGCCACCTCGATGGCATGGCGGATGGCACGCTCCACCCGGCTGGCGGTGGTGCCGTTCTGCTGGGCAATTTCCGGGTACAGGCGCTTGGTTACTGCGTTGATATAATCCTGGTCACCAATGGTAAGCAGAATGGCATCCCGCAAAAATTGGTAACCCTTAATATGGGCGGGCACTCCAATCTGATGCAGGATGTTGGTAACCCGCACCTCGTCGTTGCTGGTGCCAATCTGCCGCTGGGAGTACTGCCGGCCCAGTGCCTTTGCGGTACGGTTGGCCAGGGTTTGGGCCTCAAAGGGCTTTACATAATAAAAGGCAAAGCCATTTTCCAGCAGTTCCCGCTCCATCTGCTCGCTTTGCATGGTGCCCATGGCAAAAAACAGTGCCTGACCTCCCTGTGCTTCGTACCGGTTTTTTACCGCCACTGCATCCAGGCCAGGCATAAATGCTTCCAGCAGTACCGCCTGGGGTTGGTAGCGTTGCAGTGCCTCCAGCACTGCATGGCCATCCCGCTGGCATACAATGGTTTCAATTCCTTTTTCCTTCATGGCCGTGGTGCACTCCAGGGTCATCCGGTCTCCCAGCTCCGTCATCAAAAACTTCATCGACTCCATACATTCTTCCTCCTGTATGATTTAAAATTATTAAAAATTTTAGGGTTGTTCCTCGATTGTTTTTGATTATACCAGATATTACCAATTCATGCAACCATTTTATTCCAGTTTTTCCCACCAATTTAAAACAACTGGTAAATTGCTTGGTTAAGATTGTGATTTTGACCCTTGCTCTGCCTGGTCTGCCGCATTCAGCATATTCTCTGCAAAGATGCCATAACCCCGGGTTGGGTCGTTTACCAGAACATGGGTCACTGCACCTACCCACTGGCCGTCCTGAATGACAGGGCTCCCGCTCATGCCCTGCACAATCCCCCCTGTTTTGTCCAGCAATTCCGGGTCCGTTACCCTAATGACCATGTTACGATTTGGGTCATCCTCGGTAAGGGATACCCGTTCGATGACCGCATCGTAAAGCTTGGGCTGGGTACCCTCCACCGTGGCCAAAATCTGCGCACTGCCCTGGTGCACCTGTTGGGCCGCAGCAGCCAAATAGTCCTTGCCGGGAGCAGCACCATAATAATGACCATACACGCCGCTGGAACCATTGGAAAGAATATCCCCCAGTGCAAGGCCAGTCAAAAAGCGCCCCTGCAATTCTCCGGGGCTTCCGGCGGCGCCCTTTACCGCCCCGGTGATGGTAACCGAGGCAATCTCGCCGCTGCGCAGGGCAATGCTCTCGCCGGTGTCGGCATCGCTGATGGCATGACCCAGCCCTCCATAAATACCGGTGCTGTTTTCCACAAAGGTAAGGGTGCCAATCCCCGCCGAGGAATCCCGCACCCACATTCCTGCCAGCCAGCGGCCGGTCTCAGCGTCCTGCACCGGCTCCAGCTGGGTTTCCATGGTTTGACCATCCCGGCTGTACTGCACCGTTACCGAACGGCCCTGGCTGTTTTGAATCACCTGGGCCACCTCCTCGTTGCTGCTGGTGGTCACTCCATCCATGGCCAAAATTCGGTCTCCCATCCTCAGGCCCGCCCGCTTGGCTGGGTTGGCACTGCCGGCCAGCTGCTGTACATCGGTAAAGCCCACCACCATAGCTCCCTGAGAAAACATTTTAATGCCAAAAGGGGTGCCGCAAACGGTAACTGCTCTTTGCTCTACCACCACCGCCCGCACCTGCTTAATGGGCAGCCACCCAAAAGCAGAAAGGGTTACATTGTAACTGGAGCCGGTTTGAGCCAAAGCCACCGACTGCACGCCCTGTGCAGCCTGGGGCTTTAGCCAGGGCAGTTGGGCCAATACCAGGCCCTGTCCCTGAGGTACCAGAAAGGTGTCCGGCAATTTGGAATAGAGGTATCCCCAGCTGCCAGCCCCCAGAAGACCGGCAGCCAAAACAGCCGCCAAGCCTCGTTTTGCCCATGTTTTCATACCTATCCTTCTCCTTTTAATAAAGTTCCTGGTTAGTATGTGCAATTTATAAAAAAAACAGTGCTCCAAAAAATCCCATTTCTTGTTCCCGGATATTTTTAAATAGAGTGACCTTCATCCATTGACAAACGCCCGTCAAGCTGATAAACTAGAACCAGTTTTGCGGGTATGGCGGAACTGGCAGACGCACCAGACTTAGGATCTGGCGGAGCAATCCATGCAGGTTCGATTCCTGTTACCCGCACCAAATCGGAGCAGGTATCAGGATACCTGCTCCGATTTTTCATTAAACACCTACTTTTGCTGTAAAACAGCAGCTTTGCTGCCCCTAATCCAGCTAGGCCACAGTATGCTGTTTAATCCCCATGTAAAGGGCCGACAAGCCAGCCCAAATTGCCCCGAGGAGGATTGCTTGTGCCAGACGATATCAGTTTGTTTACCTATGCGTTTTGCGGTACAGAGACAGGCTTTAACAATATGCTGCGATATCTTGCCGAATTGGCAGAGGAAGAAAAGTGGAGCTTTGATGACGCAAAACCACATAGCGTTTTGAGAAATTACATTCTGGGTACTTTTTCACAGTGCTACAAGCAGGATAAGCTGCTTATCTCTGCGGACGGCAATCACTCTTGCTTTAATACCGGCCTGCTAACCCCCAACGGCAACGACATTATTGCCATTTTTGAAAAAACACCAAAGCAGGCGCTCAGCCTTGGGTATTAAAAAAATTTAAAGATAAATGCAGCCGGGATTTTTTAAATGTTTTTACAGATATTCCTTTGCTGGCAACATACACCACCAATTTTGAGGAGCTGTACTTTAACCCGGATTATAACATTATTATAAATACCGATCACATTCTTGACGATAACTGGGAACGGATTGAATCGGTGGTAAAGATGAATAAAACACTCATGAAAACGCTGCTTGTTGGAGTGATTGAGGAAGCTAAATTACGCATTAAGCGAAATCTCAGGCTGGTGGTTCCTCAGTTTTATAAAAACGAAATCATGTACCTTGTTCCCATAAAAATCTCCAATGCGGATGGAAACTTTGAAACAATGGCTTTGGCTGTTGAAAAAACCGCTACCAATCAGTACCGCGCAAACACGATTTTTACCAAAGAGATGGCTTACGAAAAAGCACGGCTTGTGATGAAGCCGGAATCAAACTGGCTTGCAGATTAAAAAAAGACCGGAGGGGCAGCTGCCCTTCCGGTCTTTTTTAGTTTGTCCATGGAATGTTCGTAATCAAAGTTTTGTTTGTAATGATAGTATAGTTTCATTTCCAGATAAAATCAATATGTTTTAGTAATTTTGCACGGTAAAGTGTGTCCCCGTCTCAATTTCACATAATTCGGCATTGCAACGCATTAAAACCGCCCACAGTTAAGCCACTTTCTTTGCAAAAAAGATTATCAGTCACCTGCCGCCGCTGCCTCCACAAAGCAGGCGGCCCTCCCTAGAGAATAATGCATTGCAAGATTTGACGAAATCGGGTATCATAAAAACAATTGTGCCCTTTTGTGGTGCAAGCTTGGACTATCCTGGCGCCGCAGCTTACCGCTTGCGGCACCAATTGTGAGAGAAGGAGCAAACATTGGATATGAAAGTTCTGGTGGCCATGCACAAAAGCACCCGGCTGCCCAAAGACCCTGTCTACCTGCCTGTTCAGGTGGGAGCCGCCCTCCATCCGCCCCTGGTGATGCCTGGCATCCGCCGGGATAATGAGGGCGAGTCCATCTCGGCCAAAAATCCCAATTATTGCGAGCTGACCGCCCTCTACTGGGGCTGGAAAAATGTGCCCTGCCAGTACCTGGGCCTTGTGCACTACCGGCGCTATTTTGCCTCGATTCACAGAGAGAAGAATCCCTGGCAGCGGATTGCCAGCCAGCCGGAACTGGAACGGATGCTGGAACAAACCGGCGTTGTGCTGCCCAAAAAGCGCCACTACTGGATTGAAACCAATTACAGCCAGTACATTCATGCACATCACGCCCAGGATTTGCACCAGACCCGTGCCATTCTGGAGCGCAAATGGCCGGACTATCTGCCTGCCTATGACCGGGTGATGAAACGCACCAGCGGCCACCGCTTTAATATGTTTATTATGCGCCGGGACCTGCTGGAT
>CALWNE010000026.1 GCA_944382705.1 uncultured Allofournierella sp. | reverse complement strand
GACGAGTAATTACTGCAAAGGAGTGAAACGGGATGCCCGGTACCAGAAAACTCGGCCGGACCAGCGATCACCGCAACGCTATGCTGCGCGCTATGGTCACCTACCTGTTTGAAAACGGCAAAATCGAAACCACCGTTACCCGTGCCAAGGAAGTTCGTTCTATGGCCGAAAAGATGGTAACCCTCGGTAAGAAGGAAGATCTGCATTCTAAGCGCCAGGTCTTCTCCTACATCACCAAGGAGACTGTTGCCAAGAAAGTAATCGACGAGTACGGCCCCAAGTATGCCGACCGTAACGGCGGTTACACCCGCATCATCAAGATCGGCGCTCGCCGTGGCGACGCCGCTGAGATGGCAATCATCGAGCTGGTTTGATTTTACATTAAGCTAAGCTAAAAGCCCCCCGCTTTGTGTGCACAGAGCGGGGGGCTTTTGCTATTTTGAGGCGGCCCAAAAGCCACTGGGATGCTCCCAGGAGTTGTTTGGGGCAGATGTTCGTTGATTTAAAACCACTGGCCTGGCATACAATAGAAAATCAGTGGTAAAATGCGCAGCAATGCTGTGACCATGGAGTGGAATAGGCTAATTGTAAGCAAAAAAGCTGTATTTGCCAGACTGGGGCCGAAAAGCTGCACAGAAAGTGAAGCTGATGCAAACTCACTGGAGAAAAATAGGGATAAAGCGGCACAATGCGTTGCTGCGATTGTTCTGCTGCCAGCAAAGAAATTAGAAAAGCATCGTAAAAGGAAAGTTAAGTGATTGCTTTAAAGGCGAGAAAATGTTTGGGCAGAGAGTAAATTGCCAGGATTACTGACAGCAGGCAGAATCCTGGAGCAAAGTGGTGTACAAAAGAGAAATAAAACACAGAAAATCAAAGAAAAACCTATTAAAAATACAGGAAAAAGCTGCGGAATCTTGACGCAGAGGGGTATAGTTTTTATAATTAAAATGTTGCTTGAAAGAAGGCAGCGCCGCCAGTGCAAAAAACAAGGAGATACCGATGAAATAAAGCGGTTGCTGCCTTGAAAACTGGGGATAGAATTACAAAAAGGGGTGTTGATGGGTATGAAACCATTGATTTTACAATCTGACTTTGGCCGGGCGGATGGTGCGGTAAGCGCCATGTACGGCGTGGCCGAAGGTGTGTGCGACCAACTGCGTGTGTTCGATTTGACCCATGATATCCCTCAATACGATATTTGGGAAGCAAGCTACCGCTTGATTCAAACCGTTCAGTACTGGCCCCAGGGCAGTGTGTTTGTGAGCGTGGTGGACCCTGGTGTGGGTACAGACCGGCGGAGTATTGTGGCTAAAACCGCAGGGGGCCAGTACATTGTTACGCCCGATAACGGCACACTGACCCACATTAAACGGATGTGCGGCATTACCGAGGCCCGTATCATTGACGAGGAACGCAACCGTCTGCCCAATTCTGGCGAAAGCTACACATTCCATGGCCGTGATATTTACGCCTTTACCGGCGCCCGGCTGGCAAGTGGTGTGATTTCCTGGGAGGAAGTGGGCCCCTCCATCGATCCGGAGAGCATTGTGGAACTGGCTGTGGTGGATGCCGTGTGCGAAGACGATGTGGTAAGCGGCACCATTGATGTGCTGGATGTGCGCTTTGGCAGTTTGTGGAGCAACATCCCCCGCACGCTGTTTCAGCAGTTGGGTGTGACCCATGGCCAGCGGGTGGAAATTACCATTCGCAACGATACCCGTATGTTGTACAAAAACATTATGCTGTACGCCAAAAGTTTTGCGGATGTATCTCTGGGTGAACCCCTTCTGTATGTGAACAGCCTGGACAACATGGCGGTTGCCATCAACCAGGGCAGCTTTGCCCGTGCTTATAACATTGGCACCGGAACCAACTGGCGCATTGAGCTGCGCCGTGCTCCACGGGTCATTTACGAATAAGCATAACTGGCTGTCAAAACCGCAGTGTTTTGGTGCGCTGCGGTGGAATATAAAAAGAAAGAGGATGGAAAACAATGAAAAAGATGTCGGTAAAAACTGTGGTGGCCATTGGCATTGGTGCAGCGCTGTTTTTTGTGCTGGGCCGCTTTGTGGCAATTCCTGTACCCCTGGTGCCCAACACCACCTTTAACTTGCAGTATGGCATTCTGGGCCTGTTTGCGGCTATGTTTGGCCCGGTGGCCGGCCTTTTGATTGGTTTTGTAGGCCACACCCTCATTGACCTGAGCTGGGGCAGCCCCTGGTGGAGCTGGATTTTGGCCAGTGGCGTTTTTGGTTTGCTGGTGGGTTTGCTGACCAGCAAACTGGATTTGGAAAGCGGCGAGTTTGGCAAAAAAGAAATCATCACCTTTAACCTGGCTCAGGTGGCAGCTCATCTGGTGGCTTGGGTTCTGGTGGCTCCCTGCCTGGATGTGGTGGTGTATGCCGAAAAAATGTCCAAGGTAGTAACCCAGGGTATCACCGCCGGCATTTTGAATGCAGTGACCACCGGTATTGTAGGCACGCTGCTGATGCTGGCTTATTCCAAAAGCCGTACCAAGCGCGGTTCTCTGGATAAAGAGTAAAAAATGGCCCGGCCCCTGCTGGTGCAAAAAACGCTGGCAGGGGTATTCAGGCGTCTGCAAGCGGGACGGCAGCCTTTGAAAGGCACGCCCCGCTTTATTTGAGTTTAGAACGGATAGGAGGGAACAAGCCATGCGGCAGCCCATTATTGAATTCAAAGACTTTGGCTTTCAGTACGATGCCCAGGCAAAGCCCACATTGTACGACATCAATCTGGCCATTTACCCCGGAGAAAAGGTACTGATTGTTGGCCCTTCCGGCAGCGGTAAAAGTACCCTGGCCAGCTGCATCAACGGCTTGGTTCCCTTTAGTTATCCTGGTAAATGCACCGGCCGGTTAACTGTGGCCGGTGTGGATGCGGCTAAAAGCAGTTTGTTTGAACTTTCCAATTATGTGGGCACCGTTTTGCAGGACCCGGATGGTCAGTTCATTGGTTTGACGGTGGCAGAGGATATTGCCTTTGCACTGGAGAACGATATGGTGCCGGAACCTGAGATGAAAAAAATTGTGGAGCAGGTGGCAGGTCTGGTGGACTTGCAGCAGCACCTGCACCACGCTCCCCATGCTCTTTCCGGTGGGCAAAAGCAGCGGGTAAGCCTGGCAGGCGTAATGGTGGATGATGTACAGATTTTGCTGTTTGACGAACCCTTAGCCAGCTTGGACCCAGCCACCGGAAAGCAGACCATTGAATTGATTGATTCCATCCAAAAGCGCAGTGGTGCGGCAGTGGTCATTATTGAGCACCGACTGGAAGATGTGCTCTGGCGGCATGTGGATCGCATCGTGCTGGTGTGGGAAGGCCGCATTCTGGCCGATACCACCCCCAACGAACTGCTGGCAGGCAGTCTGCTGCAGCAGGCCGGCATTCGTGAGCCGCTGTACCTGACGGCACTGAAGTATGCAGGCGTGGAGATTACCCCCCAGAAAGCGCCAGCCTATCTGGAGGAACTGGCGCTCACCCAGCAGGACAAGGCCAAGGTACGCAGTTGGTTCCACAGCATGGAAGATGCTCCCAAAACAGAGGGACGGCCGGAGCTTCTGAAGGTGGAGGATTTGACCTTTGGATATGAAGAAGGGCAGACCAACCTGGAGCATGTAAGCTTTACCGTGCACAAGGGCGAAATGGTGAGCATTGTTGGCCGCAACGGTGCAGGAAAAAGCACCCTTTCCAAGCTGATTTGTGGGTTTGAAACCCCCACCAGTGGCCGCATTCTGCTGAATGGCCGTGATTTGGCACAGGATACCATCAAAGAGCGGGCTGCTCATGTGGGCTATGTGATGCAGAACCCCAACCAGATGCTTTCCAAGCCTATGATTTGGGATGAGGTGGAGCTGGGTTTGCTGCAAACGGATTTGACCTCCGAGGAGCGTACCCAGAGAGTGGAAGAAACCCTCAAGATTTGTGGCTTGTACCCTTTTCGGAATTGGCCTGTTTCCGCCCTTTCCTTTGGGCAAAAAAAGCGTGTGACCATTGCCAGCGTTCTGGTGATGAACCCGGAAATTATTATTCTGGACGAGCCTACCGCCGGTCAGGATTTCCGCCATTACACCGAAATTATGGAGTTTTTGCGGGGCCTCAATCAGGCTGGTGTCACCGTACTGATGATTACCCACGATATGCACCTGATGCAGGAATACACCCACCGGGCTTTGGTGTTTGCAAACAAACGGCTGATTCATGACGGTACAGCGGTGGAAGCCCTCACCCAGCCCCAGCTGGTGCAGGCTGCCAGCCTGAAGGAAACCAGCCTGTTCGGTCTGGCTCAGCAGTGCGGTTTGGAGCAGCCCGAAGCCTTTGTACAACGGTTTATTGATTACGACAGGCAGGTGAGAGACCATGAGTAAGAATGCAGCCTTGAGCTATCTGCCCCGCAAGTCGGTGGTGCATGGCTTGACCGGTACAGCAAAGCTGGCCTTCTTTTTGCTGTGGAGCACCGCAGCGATGCTCACCTATGACACCAGGCTTCTGCTGGCCATGACCTTGGGCGGCATGGGATTGTTTGCTCTCAGCCGCATTCGTTTTTCCGAAGTGCGGGACGCTTTGCTGTTTATGATGGTACTAGTAGTGCTGAACCTGACGGCTCTCTATCTGTTTGCGCCGGACCAGGGCACCCAGATTTACGGCACCAGAACCGTGTTGGCTCATCTGTTTTGGCGGTATGACATTACGGTGGAGACGCTGTTTTACCTGGCAAACTTCTTTTTAAAGTACAGTGCGGTGATTCCTGTGGCGCTGCTCTTTGTGCTGGCAACCAACCCCAGCGAGTTTGCAGCCAGCCTAGCAGGCATTGGCGTGAGTTATAAAGTGGGGTATGCGGTGGCCCTGGCCCTGCGCTATATCCCGGATATTCAGCGGGATTTCCATAACATCAGCCAGGCACAGCAGGCCAGAGGCATTGATTTGAGCAGTAAGGATAAAACCTTTACCCGCCTCAAAAACTCTGCGGCCATTCTGTTGCCCTTGGTAATGGCCAGCTTATCCCGCATTGAAACTATTTCCAATGCCATGGAGCTGCGTGGCTTTGGAAAGCACAAAAAGCGCAGCTGGTATATGCAGCGGCCCTTTAAAAAGGAAGATTGGCTGGCCTTGGCCTTGGCTGTGGGGTTGTTGCTTGTAAGTGTTGGGCTGATTGTGTTGCAGGGCAGCCGGTTTTTTAACCCATTCCAATAAGCAGGCATCACCTGATAAGAAACGAAAAACAAGATAGATAACTCCTTTAAATCCCCCATCCACCACCAGGAAGATGGGGGATTTTCGCAGCGAATTGATGCCTAGATTTATTACAAATTGGATTTTTTAGACGGATTAATACAAAAAACCTTGAAAGAATATCCGATTAAAAGTATTAAATTAATTGAATTATACTTAATGTATCAAAAAGATGTAACGAGGGGCGCACACAAGCAAGCCGGTTTATACAAAGCTGACCAATAAGGCTAGCCAATAAAGTTGGCCAATGAGACCAGCCAACGAGACCAGCCAACGAGACCAGCCGACGAGACCAGTCAACAAGACTGGCCGACGAGACCAGCCGACAAGACCAGCCAACGAGACCAGCCAACAAGGCTGGCCAACAAGATTGGCCGACATGGATGAGCAAAAAGACCGGCCAAACGAGACAGGCCAACAAAGCTGGCCAACACTGACTAAGAAGGCCATCCAACAACACGGAGAGATTACCGGAGCACCAAACCCACAGAAATGTTCGGTACTGCATATTGGAAAGTGCACCGGAAAAAATAAGCAATAAACTTTTGGCAAGGCGGGCAGGGCATGGGGCTGGAAAAGCAACCGGGCAGAAGGATTGGCTGGAGAATGAAGCCTCTCTGCCGGGCAAGCCCTGCCGCTGCACTTGCAGGCGATTGGCTGCACAAAACGGTAAGTGGAGTGCAGCGCAAGGTTTGCTGTATTGGCGGGTTGAAGCGCACCATCAGGCAGGGCAGCCCCAGTACCGGGATCAGGCAGTGGCTCCAACGAGAGACTTTTGGGCAAAACGCATAGTTTTTGCCCTGTAACACACTCTAACAAAGTCAAGCCGCAGAAAATACAGGAAACCGCCAATTTTGCTGGAATTCATCGTAAAATGTATGTTAATATGGAATTGAATCGAAAGTGCGTCTTTTTGTAAGACGAGCAAACATGTACACAACACGAAGGAGCGTTACAACCATGTATCAGTCCAATGATGCAGAAATTCTGACCGGCAACAACGGGGTAGCCCAGCTGGGCCTGATTGCTACTCCTGGCGCCCAGGAACTCACCGCTTTGATTGACCGCCATCTGGTAGAGTGGGCAAAAGAAAAAGGTGTGCAGAAGGATACCTTCATCATTCCCAGCGAGTGCCCCCGTTTTTCTTCCGGCGACGGCAAGGGTGTTATCCGGGAGAGCGTCCGTGGTGCCGATTTGTACTTTGTGGTGGATGTGGGCAACTACAACTGCAAATACAAGATGTTTGGTCATGAAAACTGCATGAGCCCCGATGACCATTATCAGGACCTGAAGCGCCTGATTCAGGCCGCTTCCGGCAAGGCTCACCGCATTACCGTTATCATGCCTCTGCTGTACGGCAGCCGTCAGCATCGCCGTGCCTACCGTGAAAGCCTGGACTGCGCTTACGCTTTGCAGGAGCTGCAGAGCATGGGCGTGCAGAACATCATCACCTTTGATGCACACGACCCTCGTGTTTCCAACGCTGTACCCCTGATGGGTATGGACAATGTAATGCCCACCTATCAGGTGCTGAAGGCAATGTTCCGTGACCTGGAAGGCTTTAAGCCTGACCGTGAGAATTTCATGGTTATCAGCCCGGACGAAGGCGCCATCAACCGCAATATGTACTACTCCAGCGTGCTGGGTGTAAACCTGGGTATGTTCTACAAGCGCCGTGACTACTCCCGTGTAATCAACGGCCGTAACCCCATTGTTGCCCATGAGTACCTGGGTGAGAGCGTGGAAGGCAAGGATGTATTCATTGCCGATGACATCATCTCCTCCGGCGAGAGCATGCTGGACCTGGGCTACGAGCTGAAGAAGCGTGGCGCAAAGCGGATTTTCTGCTATGCAACCTACACCATCTTCACCAACGGCCTCACCGAGTTTGACCGTGCCTACAAGGAAGGCATCATCAACGGCGTGTTTGGTACCAACCTGACCTACCGCACCCCGGACCTGCTGAGCCGTGAGTGGTTCCACGAAGTGGATGTTTCCAAGTACATCGCTTACTTTGTGGAGGCTATCAACCACGACATGAGCGTGGGCGAGATCATCGATCCGCACAGCAAGATTGACGCTCTGCTGAAAAAGCACGGCGTAAAGTAAGTTCAATTTTCGTTGAATCATAAGCGACCGGCCCAACACTGCGGAGCCATTGGCGGCAGTGTTGGGCCGGTTCCGCTTTTGTGGCCGGGAATTTCCCAGCGGCAGACGGGGCGTTCCAGGCATATTGGCAAAAGGAGAAATCGTTTTATGGAAATCAGTATCCTGCTTGTGGAGCAGATTGTGCAGTTGTTTTTAATGATTTTGCTGGGCTGGGTGTTGGGCCGTGCCCATATTGTGGACCGTGCAGGCAGCAGGGCTTTGTCTCAGGTGGTTTTGTATGGAGTTATGCCCTGTGTCACCCTGAATGCATTTCAGAAGGAGGTAACTCCCCAAGCGGTACAGGGGCTTTTGTTTGCGGGAGCAGCTGCTGTGCTGGCTCATCTGGTAATGGCACTGGTGACCGCAGCAGGCAGATATATCTTTAAGCTCAACTCGATGGAGCAGTGCTCGGTGTTTTACTCCAATGCAGGAAATTTGATTCTGCCCATTGTTGGGTATGTTCTGGGCCAGGAGTGGCTGCTGTACGCCTTTGCGTTTATTGTGGTGCAGCAGCTGGTACTGTGGACCCATGGCAAAAGCGCCATGAGCCAGAGCAAAAGTTTTTGCTGGCAGGACCTTGTGAAAAATGTAAACCTTATTGCAGTGGCAATAAGCCTGCTTTTGTTTGTGCTGGGCATCCGGCTGCCCAGCCTGATTAGCCAGACTGCAACCTCCATTGGCGCACTGTTTGCACCCATGAGCATGATTGTAACCGGCGTGCTGCTGTCCACCATGGACCTGAAACAGGTGTTCGGTACGGGGCGGGTGTACCTGGTAAGTGCCCTGCGGCTGCTGATTTGCCCGGTACTCACCATTCTGGCCATGAAGGCGATTGGTATGGCAGGCTGGGTAGAGAATGGCTCCATGCTGCTTTTGGTGGTGCTGTTTGCCACCATGACCCCGGCGGCCTCCACCATTGTGCAGATGGCCCAGGTGTACGACAACCAGCCACAGGAGGCCAGCAAAATCAATGTGATGACCACCCTGCTGTGTATCATCACAATGCCCTTGATGGTATTTTTGTACCAGTATTTGATGGGATAATATATAGCTTCAGCCACCCTTTCTGGAAAGTAATTTTTTGGAGGGTGGCTGTTTTTTTGCGGCATTTTCATAAAAATGACTTAGGTCGGTTTTTGCCGAGGGCTGTAATAAACCAATACAAAATAAGAAAAAACCGCATAACACCGGGATTTTTTGAAGGTTGCAACATCATTGGCAGGGCGGCGAAGAAATGAATGACAAACAACAAATGGGCAGAGCCATACAAGAAAGAATCCATCAAAACAAATAAAATGACCTAAGTCATTTTTAAACAAAACCACTTTTCTGTTTGCGCCGTGACCTGTGGCATGGCGTGAAGAATGCGGCAAAAAAGCCACCCTGTCTGCCCAAAGGCAAACCGGGTGGCTTAAAACGAACCGACTTAGTCGGTGGCTGTGGCCCAGGTAAGATCCAGGACGGGGCCAAAGGGGTTGAACACTACCCCCTTTATGTTGGGGGCCAGCAGTAGGGCCTGTTGTTCATACCATAGGGGATAGACGCTGTACTGGTCCATAAGCAGCTTCTCGCAAGCGGAAATCTGCCCGGCTGCAGTTTGACTGGCAGAATTCACCCCTTCCATTGCCTGGTCAAAGGTTGAATCCACAAGGCCGGTCCAGGCGCCTGCGGCAAAGGTTTTGAGCATGGCTGCGGCACTGTTGCTGGTGGAAGTAAGAGGAACCAGTGCAATTTGGTAGCTGCCTGTTTGCAGGGCTTGCTCCAGTTCCTGCTGGGTTACCTGCTTGAGTGAGAAATAGGCAGAAAATGCACCTAAATCCTGCTGCCACTGCTGGTTCAGCTGGCTGACCATCTCCTGGACGGATTGGTTTTGCGGCATTAAAATTTGAATGTTATCAAACCGGGTCAGACCGCTGCTTTCCAGCCCCTGGCGGCAGAGTTCCCTCACATTGCTCACTGCGGCGGGCAGAATGGTACCGGCTTGCTGCCGGTAACTGGTGCTTTGCACCGTGACCGAAGGCGGGATAAGCCCCTCGGCCACAGAAAAATCTGCACTAAGGTTTACGGTGGCCTGCTGGATGCTGCTGATAAGGGCTTGCCGAACAGCAGGGGAGGAGAGCTGCGGCTCCTGCGTGTTGAACACCAAAGCCCAGGTGGTGGTGGTGAAAGGTATGGTGGTAAGCCCCTGGGCACTGCTGACGGAACCAATGCCGCCGCTTGCCTCACCATCCAGAATGCGCTGGGCAGGGCTGGGTACTGTCACCTGGCTGTCGCTGCTGCTGGAGACGGATTGAGCCGCAGAGGAGGCCGCAAGGGATTCCTCGTCTAATACCAGCCGCAGGCTGGCAATCTGGCTGCCGGTTGCGTTGCGGCGCAAAAACAGGCCGTTCTCGTTCCAGTTGTACATGTAAAACCAGCCGTTGGCAAGGGTGTACTGAGCACTCAAACCGTAGGAGCCGCCGCTGGCCTCAAAAAATTCCTGATTGCAGGGCATGGCACCGGGACTGGCCAGTTTGGATAAAAAATCTGCATCCGGCTGGGCAAGGCGAATGACCACCGTGCGGTCATCGGGTGCAGTAATGCCCAAGGTAGAAGCAGGAGCTTCGCCGGCCATAACCTGGGCAGCACCCTGGATGTTTGCAAACAGCTGGGCATAGGGGCTGTTTGTTTGGGGCATGAGGGTGCGCTGCAATCCAAACACAAAGTCTTTAGCGGTAAGCTCATATTCCTTGGTGTGCTTTTTGAGTTTTGTGTAAGATAAATCGCTGCGCAAAACAAAGGTATAGGTTAGGCCGTCGGTGCTGAGGGTATAGCTTTCGGCACAGTCCAGAACGGGAGTGTTGGTTTCGTCCATGCGGGTAAGGCCCCGGTACAGGTTGGTAACGGCGATGATTTCCTGGCTGGTGTTGGCCATTTGAGGGTCCAGGTTTGCGGGAACGCTGGACACTTTCCAGGTAAAGCTGCTGCTGGATCCGGAACAGCCGGTAAGCAGAAGGCCCAGTGTAAGTGCTGCACAAAGGGCCAGTGAGAGGATTCGTTTTTTCATATCGATCAATGCCTTTCAGAGCAAAAATACTTGTGAACAGGAATACTGCCGTGCAGGCTGGGGCCTGAAGGCGATATCCTGTTTTATCCTATCAAAAAAACACACAAAACTCAAATAATGTACCATAAAATACGCAGAAATTTTCAAAAAATTCACAGGATGGTTTTGCCAGAGCAAACATCGTGCTGCAAGGGGATGAAACGATACTGGTGCTTTTGGTTGCGCAGTGGCGCAAAAGTGACTATAATAGCAAAAGAATTGATTTTAAAAGGGGCGTTGATGCAAGATGCAGAAGGATCGGCAGAAGCTGGCGGAATTTGTGAAGGGCAAAAAGGTGGCGTTTATTGGGGCGGGCGTAAGCCATAAAACCCTGATTGGCCAGTTTTGCCAGATGGGGGCAAAGGTTACCCTGTGCGACCAGAAATCCCTGGAACAGTTTGGGGAGTATGGCCAGCATCTGCAGCAGCTGGGGGTAACCCTCAGCCTGGGAGAAGGCTATCTGGATGGGCTGGCTGGGCAGGACATTATTCTGCGCACACCAGGCTTTGAATATTTTACCCCCCAGCTGCTGCAGGCCAAGGCTGACGGCAGCCTTGTTACCAGCGAGATGGAGCTGTTTTTTGAGTACTGCCCCTGTGAAATTACAGCGGTAACAGGGTCCGATGGTAAAACCACCACCACCAGCCTGATTGCAGCCATGTTTGAGGCAGCGGGCCGCAAAGTGCACCTGGGCGGCAACATCGGCCGGGCACTGCTGCCCATTCTGGATGAAATCGACCCGGCGGATGAGGCCGTGGTGGAGCTTTCCAGCTTTCAGCTCATCAGCATGCGCACCAGCCCCCGTGTGGCGGTGGTTACCAATGTGACCCCCAACCACCTGGACCACCACAAGGATATGCAGGAATATGTGGACGCCAAGCGGAACATTCTGCTGTGGCAGGACGCAGGCTGCCGGGCTGTACTGGGGTACGAAAATGACATCACCCGTGAGATGGCCCGGGACTGCAAGGGCCAGCAATGCTGGTTTACCCGCCTTCAGCCCACCGAAAATGGCGCTTTTTTACGCCAGGACGGTATGCTGTGCATGGCAGAGAATGGCACTTTGACCCCCATCCTGCACAAGGATGCCATCAAGCTGCGGGGTGTGCACAACATCGAAAATCTGCTGGCTGCCATTGCAGCGGTGTGGGGCCGGGTGCCGGTATCCGCCATGGAGCAGGTAGGCTCCACCTTCACCGGTGTGGAACACCGCATCGAGCCGGTGCGCCTGCTGAACGGGGTGCAGTGGTACAACGATTCCATTGCATCCAGCCCCACCCGCACCATTGCGGGCCTGCGGAGCTTTGAGCAAAAAATCATTGTAATTGCAGGCGGCTACGACAAAAAAATTCCCTACGAGCCTCTGGCACCGGAACTGCTCAAACACGCAAAGGTGCTGGTGCTGATGGGCCAGACCGGGCCCAAAATTGAACAGGCGGTGCGCAGCTGCCCTGGTTTTGAGGAAAGCGGTCTGAAAATTCTGCACGCAAAGGATATGCAGCAGGCAGTGCAGCTGGCGTACCAAACCGCCCAGCCGGGGGATGTGGTCAGCCTTTCGCCTGCTTCTGCCAGCTTTGATTTGTACCCGAACTTTGAGATGCGTGGCCGTCACTTTAAGGAACTGGTGAATGCCCTGTGATTGGCACCGTCACCACCGATGCCCAGCGTATGCAGGTGATGCAGGCCCTTGGGCAGGCAGACCCCAGCCCGGTGGTTTGCGAGCTGGCCAGCCGTTTTGTGGTGTTTGGCAGTTTGCCGGGTTCTCCCTGGCAGTTTTGCACCGGCGCACCGGGGCAACGGCCTCTGGCGCTGGGGGTGCGGGGCAAAAGCGCCCTGCTGGCAGGCTGGGCCCAGCCGGAGGAGCTGGCCAGCTGCCTGGAATTTTTAGGCGTGGACCAGCTGCGGACGGCGGGCACAGTGCCCAAGGGCTGGCAGTGTGCCAAGCCCTTGGTGGCCATGAAGCTGCACACACCCCGGCCCCAGCCCATGCCAAAGGAGATACAGCTGGAACAGCAGCCCTCTTTGTGGCAGGTGGCCCAGCTGATGGCTGCCAGTGATAGCTTTGCAGGCCAAAGCCAGCAGGTGCTGGATGAACTATACAGCGAAATGTGCACCCTGTGCAACCATGGGGCAGGGCGTATCTGGGCAGTGCGTCAGGCAGACCAGCTGGCGGCTGTTGCAGGGGCCTGGGGCCTTTGGGAAGGCTGTGCGTATCTGTCCGGGGTAGAGACAATACCCCATAGGCGGCATCAGGGGCTGGCCAGCTGGCTTACCGTCCAGCTGGCCGCCCATCTGCAGGGGGAGGGCTTTCAGGTGGAGCTGCTTTGCAGCCCGGCCCTCCAACCCTTTTACACGCGCCTGGGCTTTGCCCCGGCGGGTGAGGGCGGCATTTACAGGCCACCCACTACTACTATATCGACCAAAGGATGAAGAAATACATGATTGAGCAGTTTTTTGAAATCAGTCCCTTTTACCAGCAGCTGGACAAGCAGGCTATGGAGCTGTGCAAGCCCCACTTTGAAGCGGTGGATGCCATTCGGGATTACAACCAGGTGAAGATGCTGAAAGCCTTTACCGACAACCGGGTAGCCGCCACCCACATGATGGGCAGCACCGGGTATGGCTACGATGACGCAGGCCGTGACCGTCTGGACGAGGTATTTGCCCAGGTGGTGGGAGCGGAGGATGCTCTGTGCCGCAGCCATTTCCTTTCCGGCACCCATGCCCTGACGGTGGCCTTGTTTGGTCTGCTTCGTGCAGGGGATACTCTGCTGGCCGCCACCGGCCGCCCTTACGACACCCTGGAAGGTGTCATTGGCATTGGGGATGCTGGCAAGGGATTTGGCACCCTGGCAGAATATGGCGTAGCCTACGATGAAGCACCTCTCAAGGAGGATGGAATGCCGGATTACCAGCTGATTGCCCAGAAGGCTGTGGGAGCAACGGTCTGCCACATCCAGCGCAGCCGGGGTTACTCCAGCCGCTGCGCCTTTGACCTGGAAACCATCGGCAAGGTGATTGCCACCGCCAAGCAGGCAAACCCGGATATTGTGGTGATGGTGGATAACTGCTATGGCGAGTTTACCCAGACGGCAGAACCCACCAGCGTGGGAGCAGATTTGATTGTGGGCAGCCTGATTAAAAACGCAGGCGGCGGCATTGCACCCACCGGCGGTTATGTAGCAGGCCGGCGGGATTTGGTGGAAAAGTGCGCCCACCGGCTTACCGCACCCGGCACCGGCCGGGAGCTGGGCTGCACGCTGGATAGCCTGCGGCAGCTTTACCTTGGCCTGTACTATGCACCGGGCGTAACGGCCGAGGCAATTAAAACCAGCATCTATGCCAGCTGCCTGCTGGAACTGCTGGGCAAAAATCCCCTGCCCCGGTATACCGAGCCCCGCAACGATATTATTACCAGTTTTGAAACCGGCGACCCCCAGGCCATGGTGGCCTTCTGCCAGGGCATTCAGGCTGGCAGCCCGGTGGATAGCTATGTAAGCCCGGAACCCTACGCCATGCCCGGCTATACCAGCGAGGTGATTATGGCCGCCGGTGCCTTTACCAACGGCAGCAGCATTGAACTGAGCTGTGACGGCCCCATGCGTCCCCCCTATACCGTGTATTTGCAGGGTGGCCTCAATTTTGCTGCCAGCCGTGCAGGCATTCTCACGGCAGTGCAGCGGGCCTTTGGCCAGCCGGACGCTCAATAACCGGTTGTTTTTAGACCAGGCAATAAAAAATATCCCCCGATGCAGCTGGCATCGGGGGATGTTTGCTTATAAGATGAAGTTTTAAAAATAGGCGGGGAACTGGGAACGGATGGCGAGCTCATCCCAATGAAAGCGTTCCAGATGCAGCTCCATGGCCTGGCGGGCAGCTTGGGCATCCTGCCGCTGGAGGGCTTGCAGAATAGCCTGGTGGTCCTGTACAATCTTGAGTTCCTTTACACTCTCCAGGCTCATGCGGCGGATGCGGTCCAGATGAATGGAGGTTGCCTTCATCAGCTGGAATGCCTGGGGCTTTTGGGCAATCTGAAACAGTTGGGCATGAAAAGCGTCGTCCAGTTCCAGAAGTTTTTGGTTAGAGTGGCTGTTCAGATAAAAATGTTGCAGCCGAACACTTTCTTCCAGCTGGGCCAGGTCTTGCGAGGTGGCCATGGTGCAGGCCAGTTCCACCACAGCACACTCCAATACCCGGCGGATGAAGGCTGCTTCCTCCACCAGTTCATAGGAGATGGGGGTTACAAGGGTTCGTTTTTGGGGGGCAATTTCCACCACTCGGCTTTTGGCCAGCTCAATCAGTGCTTCCCGTACGGGTGTACGGGAGAGGCCAAGCTGTTGTGCCAGCTCGTTTTCGCTGATTTGGCTGCCAGGAGCCAGGTTCAAATTTACAATGTTTTCGGTTAGGGTGCGAAGGGCGTATTCCCGGCCACTTTCCCGGGTGAGCCGTTCCAATAATTGCATCCTTTTGCCTCCTGCTTAAAAAATGCCATGGCAAGGGCAGGCAGCCCTCAGCTAAGATGGCGCTGCAAGGTGGCCCGCACGGCACCGGGGCCTGCGACCAGTTCCTTGACCATGCTTTCAATTTTATCGCCAAGGCCCAGTGCTGTCAAATCGCAGCCAAACACCACCGGATTGCTAAGGATGGCATCCAGTTTGCCTTCAACGGTATCCGGCTGGCCCAGCTTAATGCCTGCCAGCTGCTGCTGCAGGGTTTGCAGCATGGGGTCGGCACTGCATTCCATGGGCTGGCCGTTGTCGTCCACTGCCAGCAGGTACCGCAGCCAGCCTGCAATGGCAAGGGGGATGCAGTGCAGCTGCTGCACATCCAGATCAGGGCGAGCGGCATAGGCCTTAATGGTTTCGCCAAAGCGGATGGGCACCTTCTGGCTGGTATCGGTGGCAATGCGCTGGGGCATATCCGGGATAAAGGGGTTGGGCAGCCGCAGCTCCAGTACCTCCTTCAAAAATGCTTCCGGGCTAAGGATTTTGGGGTCCACCACAACGGGCAGACCTTCTTTAAGTCCAATGCCCCAAACCAGGCTGCGCAGTTCCGGGTCCTGCATTTCCGCTGCAATGCTGGTGTACCCCAGCAGGCAGCCGTACACAGCCAGGGCGGTATGCAGGGGGTTCAGGCAGGTGGTAACTTTCATGCGCTCGGTGTCGTTCACCGTGTTGCGGTCGGTCATAAACACGCCGGCTTTTTCCAGCGGGGGGCGTCCATTGGGGAAACGGTCCTCCACCACCAGGTACTGGGGAATTTCGGCATTTACAAAGGGAGCAATAAAGGTATTGCGGGAGGTGACCAGAGCAGCCATGTTTTCAATGCCTGCCTGGGCCAATGCCTGTTCCACCACAGGGGCGGGGCGGGGAGTGATTTTGTCAATCATGGACCAGGGGAATGAGACCTGAGTCTCGTCCTCCAGCCAGGTCACAAAGTCCTGGCTCACAAAGCCCCGCTGTGCCCACTGGCGTGCCACGGTGGTAATGCTGGAACGGAGCTTTTCGCCGTTGTGGGAGCAGTTGTCCATGCTTACAAGAGCCAGGGGAGCGGCACCCTGTTTAAAACGCTCCAGCAGCAGGGCGCACACCAGGCTCATGGCATGGCTGCACTGGCTGGGGCCTGCCTCAAAGTCTGCCAGCACAGAGGGGAAGAACTGGCCCTCCAGATTGGTGAGGGCGTAGCCCTTTTCGGTGATGGTAAAGCTTACCATCTGCAAAGAAGGAGCCTGAAAAATATGGCACAGCTGCTGCCAGTCCTGGGCAAAGGCGGGAGTGGCCCGCAGCCCCTTTGCCACCGAGGCCACCACGCTTTTTTCCATGGTCCCTTCGGGGGTGAGGTTCACCAGCAGGGTCATGGAATCAAAGGGGGTGTAAATTTTTTCGATGATGTCAAAATCAAAGGTATCTGCTGCAACAATGCCCTGTTCCACCAGACCCTGCTCCAGCAAATCCTGCTGAAGCTTGGCGATGAAACCACGAAAGATGTTTCCGGCACCAAAATGCACCCAGGTGGGGGCTATTTGGGTGGCTGCGGTCATGGCCTTCCAGTCAAACTTGGGCAGACGCACTCCGGCCTTCTGCCAGTCCTCTGTTTGCTGAATGCCTGCATACGAAAGCTGCATAAGAATGTTCCTCCTTAACGGGACGATTTTTGAATGGCCTCCCACAGGCCGTTCAGGTAGGTGGCACCCAGAGCACGGTCATACAGTCCGTAGCCGGGGCGGCCCTGCTCGTTCCAGATCATGCGGCCATGGTCGGGCCGGATGTAGGTGTTGGGGCAGGTATCATGGATGGCTTTCATGATTTCGAACATATCCAAATCGCCATCAGCAGACAGGTGAGAAGCCTCCCGGAATTTATGATAACCTAAATGCTTTACATTACGCACATGCATGGCACCGATTCGATTGAGGGAGCCAAAGTGCCGGATGATGGCTGGAATGTCGTTGTCCGGGTTGGAGCCAAGGGAACCGGTGCACAGGCAGATGGCGTTGGAAGGGGAGTCGTACAGCTGAATGATTTTGTCAAAATCCTCCTTGCTGTGGGCGATGCGGGGCAGACCAAAGATAGGCCAGGCCGGGTCGTCCGGGTGGCAGGCCATCACGATGCCGCATTCCTCACAGGTGGGGATAATGCCCTCCAAAAAGTAACGGTAGTTGGCCCGCAAATCGTCTGGAGAGATGGACTGGTACCGCTGCAAGGTGGCTTCCAGCTCGGCCAGACGCTCCGGCTCCCAGCCGGGCAGGGTAAAGCCGTTGCTCTGGTCCATGGTATTGCGCACCAAATCCAGCGGAGTCATGCTGCCCAGGTCTTTTTCATCAAAGTACAGGCTGTTGGAGCCATCTTCGGGGATTACCCGTGCCAGATCGGTGCGCAACCAGTCGAATACCGGCATAAAGTTATAGATAATCACCTTGACACCGAATTTTGCCAGATTGCGAATGGTGGTGCAGTAGTTGGCGATGTAAGCATCCCGGCTGGGCAGACCCATCTTGATGTCCTCGTGCACATTTACCGATTCAATTACTTCGCACTCCAGGCCAGCCGCTTGTATCTGGTGGATGTAGGCGGCAATTTCCTCCTCGGTCCACACTTCGCCGGCGGCTTTGTAATCCAGTACACCCATTACACCGCTCATGCCGGGAATCTGGCGAATTTGCGAAAGGCTGACGGCATCGCTTTCGGCACCGTACCAGCGGAAGGTCATTTTCATTTAAAAATCCTCCTTGCACTTCAAAACCTGCTTGCCATGGTTTTCTTTGCCCCAAATCCGGAACAATCAAGCAAGCCAATAGCTTTAGTATAGCTTGTAGACGGTGAATTGTCTACTAGTATACAAGATTGCTTTTGTAAAAAAATCACATCAAACTTTGTGCAGATTTGCCGATGGAATGGGGCAAAGCGGCTGCCAGCAAAAAAGCCGGATACAGCGTTTGCCCACAAAGCAGGATACAAAAACGATACAAAACTGAGTATAATGAAACCCGTGAGGTGGAATGAATGAGCTGCATATTGATGATAGAAGATGAACAGTCCATTGGTCAGATGGTTAAAATGTGCCTGAGCAAGCATGGGTATCTGTGCGATGTAGCCGGAGATGGGGCGCAAGCCACAGGATTGCTGGAACAAAAACGATACGACTTGATTCTGCTGGATATTATGCTGCCGGATATGAATGGCTACGAGCTGCTGGAATACATAAAGGAATTTGAAATTCCGGTGATATTTGTAACAGCAAAAACCGCTGTGCAGGACCGGGTAAAAGGCTTGCGCCTTGGAGCAGAAGATTACATTACAAAACCCTTTGATTTGCAGGAACTGCTTGCCAGGATTGAAACAGTGCTGCGCCGTTACCAAAAAGGTCAAACGACACTTACCCTGGGCAAAATCCAGGTAAATACATTGTGCAGAGCAGTGGAGCTGGACGGAACCCCCGTTCCACTGCCCGCCAAGGAATATGATTTGTTGCTGTTTTTAATACGCAACAAAAATATTGCCCTTTACCGGGAAACCATTTACGAGCAGGTATGGCAGGAGCCTTATCTGGGCAACACCAGAACCATAGACCTGCACATCCAGCGGTTGAAAAAGAAACTGGAACTGGGCGATGCCATCGAAACCATTTATAAGGTGGGCTATCGGCTGAATGAGGAGAAGCTTCCATGAAACTATCTCTGAAATTTTTTTGCGCGGCCTATACCTTGGTCTTGTTTTCGGTGGGGGTTGCAGGTGTGCTGATGCAAAACCACAACAGCAATGCCCTGTGGAGGATGCAGCGCCAGCAGGCCGAGCTGGAGGTGCGGTACCTGGTGGATTGTTTTGAAGCTATGCTCATGATTGATTTCCTTAATCTGGAGCAGCAAAGGGTGGAGCAGGCGGTACAGAGCCTGACACAAAACAGCAACATGGCAGATGTGGTGCTCTATACCCAAGCAACGGTGCCCTCACTGGCATTTCAGCTGGAAAAGGGACAGGGAGTTTCTCGTTTTGTGCAGCAGCAAAATCAAATTTTTCTGGAATCCATCTACAAAGTGGAGGATAGCGGACAGGGCTGGTATCTGGCCATGTATTGCGACTTTACGCCTTTGCGCCAACAGGCAAACTCCTTTTGGGTGAACTACCGGTTTGTGGCCATTGGCGTTTCGCTCATGAGTGGATTGCTGCTGTTTGCCCTTACCCGGCAGATTGTAAAACCTTTAAATCAGGTGCTCAAGATTACCGATGAAATTGCAGGGGGCAGTTACGGCAAAAAAGTTCGTGTAAAAACCTCGGATCAGGAAATTGCAAACCTTGCGTCCAGCATTAACCTGATGTCCCAGGCGGTGGAGCAAACAGTTGACCAGCTGAAAGAGGAAGCAGAGAAGCGAAAGCTTTTTGTGGCGGACTTTACCCATGAATTAAAAACCCCCATGACCGCTATTCTGGGCTATGCCCAGATGCTGGACGCTTATCCCTTGGAAGAACAGGAGCGGAAGCAGGCGGCGCAGGCAATTTATCGGGAGAGTAAACGGCTGGAGCAGCTTTCGTTGCAGTTGCTGGATTTGTATGCCCTGCAAAACAGCACGGCTGCTTTAGAACCATTGGAGGTAAGCCAGCTTGCAGAGCAGCTGGAAGTAACCCTGCGGCAGCTTTCGCAAAAATATCAGGTGGATTTTGAGGTGAATTTTCAGCAGGCTGTTGTAATGGGCAACGAGGTGCTGCTGCTTTCGCTGCTGTACAATCTGGCAGACAATGCCTTTAAGGCTTCTGCACCAGGGGGCAGGATTTTGCTTTACACCCGTATGCAGCAGCATGAGGTACAGGTGTTTGTACAGGACTGGGGCCGGGGAATTCAGCCAGAAAATCTGAACTTTATTACCGAACCGTTTTTTCGTGAGGATAAAGCACGCTCCCGGCGGAATGGAGAAGCTGGCCTTGGGCTTGCCCTGTGCAAGGAGATTGCAGGCCTTCATGGTACACAGCTTTGCTTTGAAAGCCAGCCAGGCAGGGGGACGCGGGTGTCCTTTATGCTGGCTAAGAAAGGAGAGCAGCCATGAGTTATGCAAAAACCGTGGGGGCATTGGCCGTGCTGGTGGTGCTTACCCTTTGCGTTGCGGTACTGCCCCAGTGGCTGTTTAATCAATCCGCAGAGGCGCTGGCCAGTGAGCCAACCTACTGGAACCATAGCGGCCTTACCAATGTGGAGCTGACCTGTGAGCAGGTAGCAAAAGCCTATGCAGAAGGCTTGATTTGGTATGATGACTGGAACCAGACCCGAAACCTGACAGAAGAAGGGGAAATACGAGCTGTAAAAGAGGATGCACAGCAGGTAATGGAAGAAATTTTTGGCAGCCAGTCGCTAATATACCAGCAATTTTCGGAGGCCTTGCAGGCACAGGATTTTTCCTGTGCGGAGACAAGGATGCTGGTGTCTGTTGATCGGATGCCTGTGGGGATAAAAGTAATGTATGTGGAGTTTGTGCAGCAAAACGGCACCGAAAAATCGGCCATGTTATATGAGGAACGCACTAAAACGCTGCTGAACCTTCGGTGCCTGTCGCCCCAGGAGCAGGCCCAGCAGATGGCCCAGTCGGTGGAGTGTTATGCCCTGGAGACCCTGAAGCTGAACGGAGCATTTGAAGTTAGGATACATCAGTCGGTTCAGTCACAGCGGTGGGGGGTGGAATTTGTTTTGCAGCAAGAATCCATAAATCCCTGAAATCCCGCAGAAATTTACAAATATGATACAACTATGCGAAGATTGCGATACATGGCCCTCGTATCATAAACAAAACGATAACGGGGGATTGATGAAAGCATGAAGCGTTTGAAAAGATTGTTTTGTATCGTATTGGTTGCAGCGGCTGCTGTATTTTTATGGCAGCGAATGGGCGGCAAAGAAGATAAGCTTTTGGCGGTGCCCGCATTAAGCCAGTATCCCCAGCTGCCCACCGGCTGCGAAGCCACAGCGGCCACCATGGTGCTGCAATATTATGGAAGCAGCATTACACCAGAGGAATTTGCCAGCAGCTGGCTTGAGTGCGATGGGGGATTTTATACCGACCAAGGAGTAACCTATGGGCCGGACCCCAGTGTGGTGTTTGCGGGCGATCCTTTTTCCAGCTATTCTTACGGGTGTTTTGCAGAACCTATTGCACAAGCAGTGAATAACAACAGCACAGAGTACAAGGCTAAGACCATTTACGGAAAAAGTCTGAGCTCCCTTTGCAATCGATACATAGATCAGGGGCAGCCTCTTTTGATTTGGGCCACCATGAAGATGCGGGAACCTCAGGTAGGCAACTCGTGGTATCTGAGTGATGGCACCTATTTTACCTGGACGGCAGGAGAGCACTGCCTGGTTTTGGTGGGGTACGACGAGAACAACTACCTATTGAACGACCCTCAAACAGGCAGTGTGGTTGCCTACCCAAAAGAAGTGGTGCAGGCAAGATTTGATTCGTTGGGCTCTCAGGCGGTGTGCATCTCGTTCCGATAAAATGCTAGCCTTGGCCAGAGCTTGCACAAACCCTGTGAGCGGCTGCAGGGGCAGTAAAACAGGCTGCAAAGTTAGCTAACGGCAAAAAACCATCCAGAGCATGGCCTCTGGATGGTTCAGCCTGTCGAAAAAGGTCGCCAAAAGGCGGCCTTTTTCTCGTATCATGGAAGAAAATGGGGTATAATGGTGTAGGGTGATAAAAATGCTGGTAAAGAACACAGAAAATCGAGGACAGCTGG
>CALWNE010000025.1 GCA_944382705.1 uncultured Allofournierella sp. | reverse complement strand
TTTAGGCTTGTATATAAAGATGGCTCTTTCAATTCATATTCATTATTGCTGTTCATGGATACAGCTTTCATAATCTCGTAACCGTAATTGTCGCCATCTCTTAGTATTTTAAGAATGATGGTATCTATATGCCCACGGATTAGATCGCTGTTGATGTTCTGCTCCGACATTCGCTTCACCTCCATGCTCAGTATATCCGATATTACTATGTGTGTCAATGTACTTTGTCACAAATTGCTCAAAAAATAGCGGCAGAAAATTTCTGCCGCAAGAATTGAATATATGTTTTTTATTTTCGCTTTTTTCCCCTCTGTGGTATATGCGACTTCACAAAATCCGATTTGGAGCCTATCCGTATCAAACTCTGTTTTTCTTCTTCCGTCAAGCGGTGATAAGGGATGCGGTTTTGCTTGCAGTAAATCAGAAGCCATTGTTCCAAACGGCTCCCTTTGAAATTTGCCACTTCGTCCAAATCCTTTTTCAGTTCAGCGGCAACGGATTTCTCCGGCGCACTCTCCGCCCGCCCCTTGTGGGCTTCTTTTATGTCCACCATGATACCGTCTATATCGTCATGTACCCGGCGGCTGAAATACTCGCCCTCCTGCACATGGATTGCGTTCAGAAGATAGGCGGTCTTGTCATGCTCCCCCGGCTGGTATTTCTCCATGATTTCCGCCCTTGCCACATCAACATCAGGAAGGACTGGAGCATTTACTGGACGACTTGCAAAAGCGATATGGCTACAACGAACTGGATGCCATGCTGGTTTTAAAAAACATTCTAGCCCGTGTATGGAAGAACAGAAGCAAACAGAACCCCAAATAACCGGACAAAAATCCCCCCTTGACTCTCACGCTGCGTTATGGCGTATTCTATAAACACGGCCCAGAATAGGAGGAAAAAACCATGCGCACCGTAAAACAGGTAAGCCAGCTGACGGGAGTAAGCGTGCGAACCCTGCACCACTACCACGCCATTGGCCTGCTGCACCCCACTGCCACCAGCCCTGCCGGGTATCGCTTATACAACGACGCAGCCCTTGCCAGGCTTCAAACCATTCTGCTTTTGCGAGAACTGGAATTCCCCCTGAAGGATATCAAGGCTATTTTGGACAACCCGCACTTTGAGCCAAAACAAGCCTTGGAACAGCAGATTCGCCTGCTGGAGTTGGAGCGGCAGCGCATCGACAACTTGCTCACTCTGGCCCGTGAATTGCAGCAAACAGGAGGATTTATAATGAACTTTAAGCCATTTCAGCATCAGGAACTGAACCAGTACAAAGAGGAAGCCAAGGCCCGTTGGGGCAATACGGAGGCCTATCGGGAATTTGAAGCCCGGCAGGCCAAAGGCCAGGATTTTGAAGCCTCCGGGCAGCAGATGATGGAGTTGTTTGCAGAGCTGGGCCGGCACAAACACCAGGACCCCGCCGGGCCGCAGGCACAGCAATTAGTGGCCCAGCTACAACAATTTATCACCGACCATTTTTACCCCTGCACCAAAGAAATTTTGGCCAGCTTAGGCCAAATGTACCAGCAGGACGAGCGGTTCCGGCAAACCATCGACCGTGCTGGCGGTGAGGGCACGGCCGCCTTTGCCCGGCAAGCCATCGAATTTTATTGCGCCAGGTAATACCCTCTTATTTTTCTCTTTGCAGCAAACAAAACCCATGGAGCAGCTTCTGGCTTTTTGGCCAGGCTGTTCCATGGGTTTTTGTGCAGGCAGCTAGAGCAGCCTATTTTGCCCCTGGTGAAAATATCCAATTAAAATTTCTTTAATGTAGTGATACCGGCGGGCATAGGTGTTATCCACCCGGATCAGTTCAAACCCATGCTCCTTGCAGAGCTGGTCCTTTTTTTGGTCCCGCTTTTGTACCGCCGGGTCCTCCCGGTGCTCCCGTCCGTCCAACTCGATGGCAAGCACCGGCACCGACTGGCGGCCTTCTTTTTGGTACACCACAAAATCAAAGCGGCCAGTGTAGAACAAATCCACCGCTTTGGGGTTGCTTTTGAACACATGGGCAATGGGCACTTCTCTGTGTACGCTGCACCGCCCGCCAGCAATAAAGATATTGCCCAAAGCGTGGTTGAGATTTTCTAAAAAGGCGTCCTCTGTTTTTGTGCTGTATGGCTTGATGCCCAGCGCCCGGGAGGCCGCCGGTTTAGGCGCTACCTCGCAGCTGCCCTCGCTGCATACATACCGGTACAAATCATAAAGATCATCGTCATCCGGATGGATTTGATGCAATCGGTTCAGCTGCTCTTTATTAGAAAGTAAAATCAGCTGCTCCTTTGCTCGTGAGGTTGCCACATTGATAAGCTCCTTGTTGTTTTTGAGCCAATCATAGGTTTTGGCGCCCGTTTTATCGGTGAGCGCAAGGGAAAAAATCACCACATCTTTTTCGTCACCCTGAAAAGCGTGTACCGTACCGCAGCTTGCGTGTTCGTATCCACGCTCCTGTATCATCTGTTCAATTTGATTTTTCTGATTGGTGAACGGCGTAATAATGCCCACCGAGCGGCCAGGATTGTGGGCCAGATACCGGTCAATCACCTCCACCTCCCGGGGTGCAGTGTTCTTTTCCTGGGTGGTGTCGTGGGGAACATCCACATAAACCAAAGGCCGTTTACTCACGCTTTTGCTGGCAACCCGCAGCCGGCGGTTGTAATACTTTCTGTTGTTGAACCCGATGATTTTGGGGTCGCACCGATAATGGTAGCGCAGCAGTACCTCGTCGCTGACTGCATCGCAGGAAAGCAGGCACTTGTAGATAGAGTTCTCAATATAGTCATATTCCTGGCCCACCCGGTAGCGGCGGCGCAGAATCTGGTTGTGGTGCGGGTCCAGCACAATGACCGGCTGCAGCTGCTGAGGGTCCCCTACCAGCATAAGGGAGTTGCCCCGCACAATGGGCAGCAAGGCTGTGGCGGTATTGCATTGACTGGCTTCGTCCATAATAACCATATCGAAGCTTGGCTGCGGCTCTCCTAACCTGTGAGCAGAAATACAGGTGGTTGCCACAAAGGGAAAAATACGCAAAAATTTTTTCAGATTTTCGGTCTCAGAAAGGTACCGGTGGAAGGCTGCTACCTTTTCTTGGTCCGGGGCTCCGCTGGATAGAATCTCCAGTAAATCCCGGTTTTTGGGCTCGTCCAAACGGCGGATGTACTTAGCCGAAGTGTAGTAAAGATATTTTAATAAATCCTCGGTGTTCTGGTCCAGCAGTTCCAGTGCGTCCTGGGCGTGTACCTGACTGCATTGCTCCAGCTCCCGGTCCACCTTGGCCAGCTGGTTGCTGCGCAGCTGCCGCTGGAAGTTCTTCTGGCCTCTGGTTTCCAAAAGCCGCTGGATGGTTTCTTTGCGTTCCTGCAAATCCAGCATTTCGTCGTACTGTTCCAACCGTTCGGTCAATTTGCGGGCACGCTCTGCCCGCTCGGCATGGTTTCGGTCCAGAGTTTTTTCGTAGATGGTCATCTGTTTGCAGCTCTGGTACATGGCATAGATAGAATGAAGGGTTTGCGCCACATAATCAGCGCTGCCCAGCCGGGCGATGGGAAAGGGAATTTTTTTGCCCCGATAGGTAAGACCCGAAAGCTTTTGCACCACGCCATCAATGGGGTGGTTGTTGTACGAGGTGAACAGCACGGTGCGCTCGTTGAAAAATGCCGTTGTCATGGTATTTACAATGGTACTGGTTTTGCCAGTACCAGGCGGCCCCTGGACATAGGTCAGCGGGTAGCTCATGGCATTGTTGATGGCCAGCAGCTGGTCCAGATTCACCTGGTTGCTGATGAGTGCCAAGGGGAAGGATTTGCGGCGGCGAGGCCGGGCGTTCATCTCGCCAAAAAAGGCCCGTATGGGCTGTGTTGCCGCTGCATCTTCAGTCGGGTCAAACATGGCCGTAATGCCTTTGTATTCATGCTCCAAGTCCACCAGGTTGTTGCGGCCCACCGCCACCAAATAGGGCATATCGTTTACTCCACGGGTGCAGGTGGCTTTGGTTATGCAGTCCTTAATCCGCTCTGCGTTCCGTTCAAACTCCTCCAGCAGTGCAAAATCTTCCTCGTTCATAAAGGAGTGGGCACTGACTTTTTCCCCCTGCAAGGTATACTCCCGGCAGATGACCAGGGTTTCACTCAGGCGCAGGGTGCGGCTGGCCACATCCAGCATCAAGGGGCGATAGGCCAGCACATACAAGCCTCTGGGGGTATCCACACTTAACAAATTGATGCCAATCTGCGTCATTTGCAGATAATGTTTCTCTCGTTTTTGCTCGGTTTTGCGCTGAAAAGTGCGCACAATCAAGGCAAACTGCTCATCGGTGAGAGCATAAGTTCCCCCTGCCATCTGGTCCAGGTCCAGGTGTTCAATCAGCTGGTACTGTGTTGTATAAGGCACACTGTCCAGCTTGTTGCAAAAGGCCAGATATTCCAGCACGCGCAGGTTTGCACTATTTCCAAACCAGGCTTCGTATTTTTTGGGATGTTCCTGAATATCCCGCAGCAGCTTTTGGTCAATTTCACACCAGGAACCCTCAACAATTTCTGCCGAAAGAATCCGTTCCATATAAATGGTCAGCTCCAGTACGGTAAGCTGGCCCAGATGCAGGCCCTCCCCTGTTATCTGACCCTTTCGCAGGTCCATGGACCGAATGCCCAGCCAATAGTGCGTTGTTTGGCCTGTTTTGTTTTTGTATTCCAGGCTAACCCATTTCCCCTCGTGAATCGCCCGGAAGATTACCCTGCCGACACTGGTCAAAAAGTTCCCTCCTTGCAGTATCCCTCTGTGCCACCCCCGTTCCTGTGCTGGATGAACAGCCGCCAAAGGCCATAGGGCCTCTTTTGTTAACCGCAAACACCGGCAGTCCACTCAGGCAATGCACCGGATACCCATCGAATCGTGCTATGAAAGAATTGTTATTATATATGTACCATATATCGGCAATACATTGCAAGGTCGCAGCATGGCAGTCTGCTCTTTGCTGCCTGTTTGCGGCCATTGCCAGCTGCCTTCTTTATATTTTTCGCATCTGCCAGGCACGCCGCACAATATTTCGGCTAAAAAAATGGTGGAACTCAAACCGTTCCACCATTGTTTCATTGCCTTTGGCCGGTTGCTTTCATCCGCAGTGCCATTTTCACAACCAGCCCCACAGTTACGCTGCACTCCGTAGGCACAGGCGGTTCTTTTGGGCTATTGCTTTGCCTCTCTCTGCATTGCGCAATGAAGCACAACAGCCACCGCAACAGCTGCAGCAAAACATCCACTCCAGATAATCCAGAGGGCATTGACCCCGTCGCCCCAATCGAACCTTATTAAAACCCCGGCAAGGAAACCGCCCATGTAGCCTAAATCTGTGGTTAACGGAATCAACATTCCCCCCTGCACCAAGCCGGTTACGGTAATAATCCCAGCCCCCACAAGGAACAGCAGCAATGGCAATCCCTTCAAGCCGTGGAGGTCAAACAATAAAAACCGAATCACACTGTAAGCCGCCACCAGCATCGCCATGGATGCCGCTCCCACGATTCTGTTCTCCATCCTTGTTGCCCCCCATCTGCCTTGGTGAATGGCCCCATCTCCCGGCCTTTGCCAAACGAGACAAACCCATTGCCCCAGGAGTACCTGCCATTTTTGTATAGCTTCATTTTAGATGCAAAATATGAACAATTCGTTTTGATTCAATGAGCAGAAATCATCAAATTGATAGACCCACAAAGTTTCTTTCAAATTTTGTGTCCCTTGAGGCAAGGTTGCATCTTTACCCTCACCAAACGCCGGGGCTCTTGGGCCTGGATTGGTATAGACGGGTACCGCCTTAGTGTATGCAAACAGGTTTATTTTTTGCAGAAGAAGTTAAACATAATAATGCTAAATTCTATTCGTGAGAACTCAAACCCAACGAAGCAAAGCAATCCCCCTGCAAAGATGCCCTGCCGGATTATTCGGCCAGCTGCACGGCGATTGCAGCAGAGTACGGAAAAAGGAATTTGAAGAACCCAGCGAGTAAAACAAAAAACCGCAAGGCGTTTGCCTTGCGGTTTGTGGTGGAGATAAGCGGGATCGAACCGCTGACCTCTTGAATGCCATTCAAGCGCTCTCCCAGCTGAGCTATACCCCCATATTTTGTTGCCGTCTTGCTGACTGCTTGCTTATTATAGCAAGGGTTTCACGGTTCGTCAAGATGTTTTTCAAAATTTTTTCATTCTTTTTCCCTGTTTTATTCCATTGGTCATGTCTTTGCCCATGATAGCGCCGCCTTCACTTTTGCCTTTATCACCTTTAGCGTCCCGATTATTTTAACCCTACTATATTTTTAACTTTTAAAAAAGCTTATTATCCGGCGCAACACTCCCCGGTTTGCTCAGGCCCCATGGTCTATATTTTGGCTCAACAAGGCCATTGATTGGGTGTATTTGTTTGTTTTTTATTTTTTCTGAAAATTTTTCAAAAAAGCTGTTGACAAATCCATTGCACTGCGATATAATAACTATCGTCGTTGGTGCGAAACACCAGAAAGACATCGGGGTGTAGCGCAGTTTGGTAGTGCGTGTGAAT
>CALWNE010000024.1 GCA_944382705.1 uncultured Allofournierella sp. | reverse complement strand
ATTTTTGAGTGGGCTTCGGTGTCTGGTTCTTCGGGGCCCAGTTTTACCACCGTGGCGGCGGTACAAACCCATTTTGGAGGACAGTGGGAAGCATACGGTGTGGGCCGTGTGCTGGCTGGTTTGGATGTCAGCCAGACGGAATTTGGTACCGTAGGCAAAACCGGCGGCGCAAAGACCCATACCCTGGTGGAAGCGGAGCTGCCTGTGATCAGCGGCCGCATTCATTCCGGCGAAGGCGGATATGGGGCTACCGGAGGCGGCTATGGCAATATCCGCTCCTGCACCGGTGCGTTTACCGCAACCGCTGAATCTCAATACCGACTGGGCACACAGGCTGGCCAAAAGTGGGCAAACTCTGCAAATTCCTACCAATATGCGGATCTGCAATTTGGCGGCAATCAGGCCCACAACAACCTGCCGCCTTATATTACGGTATACCGATACCGCAGAATTGCGTAACAGAAGGGGGCATAGCGGCATGGAATGGCAGACCCCTAAAACCGATTGGAAGGTAGAGGACACTTTTTATCTTGACCGGGATTACCGGCGTATCCGGGGGAATCTGGACTACCTGAGAAATGAGGCAGCAAGGGTGGTGGGCCCTGTGGCATACACTTGGACGGAATGGGAGCAACGGCAGGTGCCGCTGGCTAGCTTTTTTAACCAGGTGGAGGAAAACCTTGCGGCGGCGGCAGAGGCCGTTCAGCAGAGAACCAGTTACCAGACCCGCCAATTTGGCCCGGAGATGGCTGTATGGGATTGGCGTGATTTGAACCGGATTGAGAGTATGACAAGACAGATAGCCTTGGATTTAAAGGCGATTGAGCAGGGCCAGGCAAAGCTGGCTTTTTGTTTGGGAGGTGGTTTACTTGGCTCGTACCTTTAAGGATTTAAAGGTGGATGAACAGGACGGAAAGGTGTATGTGACACTGCACAACCGAGACGGAAGTGTGGCCCTTCGGGATGTTGCGGTGGAGGTAAGCAGTAAGATTGTGCAGCAGGGGGATGCCTGGAACGCAGCGGCAGCCAATTTACTGCTGCGGCTGGACGAGGAGGGGAAGCCCCAACTGGCTTTGACCCCTGCCCAGATTGGTGCGGCGGAGGCTGTTCATACCCACAATTATGCGGGGGCTGCCAGTGCCGGGGGTGCGGCTGCAACGGCGCTGGCCTGCACAGGCAATGCAGCCACGGCCACCAAGTTGCAGACCGCACGAAGTTTGACCCTTGGAAAAACCGGCAAGAATTTTGACGGCACAGCCAATGTGACATGGACGCTGGCTGAGATGGGGATTCTGGATTTTGTGTACCCTGTTGGAAGCATTTTTGAGTGGGCTTCGGTATCCGGCGCTACGGGGCCAAGCCTGACCACCGTGGCGGCAGTACAAGCTCATTTTGGAGGACAGTGGGAAGCATATGGTGTGGGCCGTGTGCTGGCTGGCTTGGATGCCAGCCAGACGGAATTTGGAACCGTAGGCAAAACCGGCGGTGCAAAGACCCACAAACTGGTGGAAGCGGAGCTGCCCGTTATCAGCGGCCGGATTCATTCCGGCGAAGGTGCCTATGGGGCTACCGGTGGCGGCTATGGTAATATCCGTTCCTGCACCGGTGTCTTTACCGGCTCGGCCCAGTCCCAGTACCGGCTTGGTACCCTGGCAAAGCAGCAATGGGTGATGGCAGGTAACAGCCCGGAGCTTTCGTACCAGTACGCAGACCTGAAGTTTGGTGGAAACCAGGCCCACAACAACTTACAGCCCTATATTACCGTGTACCGTTACCGGAGAATAGGGTAACAGAAGGGAGTGAAGGATATGTTGTTTTTTGCAATAGGAGTGATGGCAGGTGTAGCGGTTGGTTTTTTGGCAGCGTCGTTGCTGCGGATGAGTGAGTGACATACAAACAGAAAGGAAGTACGGAATTGATGAAGTTGATTGATGTATCCAAATGGCAGGGCAGTTCCATTGATTGGGCCAAGGTGAAGGCAGCAGGCATTGAGGGCGCCATGCTGCGGGCTGGCTACGGCAAGCACGCCAGCCAGAAGGACCCTACCTTTGAGCGGAACTATGCCGAGTGCAAGCGGCTGGGCATTGCTGTGGGTGTCTACTGGTACAGCTATGCTGCCAGCACCGCCGAGGCCCAGCAGGAGGCCCAGGCATTTTTGCAGGTGATTGCCGGCAAGCAGTTTGAATTGCCGGTGGCCTATGACATTGAGTATGAGCCCTGCATCCTGGCCCAGAGCACGGCCCAGCGCACCCAGCTGGTTAAAACTTTTTTGGGCCAGGTGGAGCAGGCTGGCTACTATGGGATGCTGTACGCCAGCACGGATTTTGTGGCCAACAAGCTGAATTACAAGGAGCTGACCCGGTACGATGTGTGGGCGGCTCAGTACGGCCCCCAATGCACCTGCCCCATGGCCTATGGCATCTGGCAACATTCCAGCACCGGCAAGGTGGATGGCGTTGCGGGTGATGTGGATCTGGATATTGCCTACAAGGATTATCCGGGCATTATGAAGGCGGCTGGCCTGAATGGCTTTGCCAAATCTCCCGGTCAGCCTGCCGGTGATGGTTCCGGCGCAGCGCAGACCAGACCCCCGGAACAGCAGGAGCAGCCCGATAAGGCAGAACTTTTTACCCTTTGCGTGGGTCCCATGAGTTCTGGGGATTTTGCCGTGATGCATAAGCTGGTACTGGACAAGGCTGCCCAGCTGGGCAACATCCCGGTAAAGGCAGCGTAAGGAGGAAGCATGGTGGAGAAGGTGTTGAATGTGTACAATGCGCTGGTAGGGGGTGTGGTCATGCTGCTGAGCGGCATCCTGGGAGAGTATTGGTATCTGTTTGCGGCTTTTTTGGCGCTGAATATGCTGGACTGGTTCAGCGGATGGGCCAAAAGCAGGGTGCTGCACAAGGAAAGCAGCCAGGCGGGCTTGCAGGGCATTGTGAAGAAAACTGGCTACTGGGCGGTGATTGCAGCGGCTTTTTTGATTGCCCACGCTCTTACCCGATTGAGCAGCGATATGCTGGGAGTGCGGCTGGAATTTTTGCAGATGCTGGGCTGGTTTACTCTGGCCAGTTTTTTGGTGAATGAAGCCCGGAGCATCTGCGAGAATTTTGT
>CALWNE010000023.1 GCA_944382705.1 uncultured Allofournierella sp. | reverse complement strand
TCCATCACAATTAAGGTTCCGTTCAAGCTTCTTGATATTGTTCAATTTTCAAGGTCCTGGTCGCTTTTCTCTTGCGAGATAGCTTGTTTATTATATCTTGTCTTTAGTGCTTTGTCAAGTACTTTTTCAAGATTTTTTATTCAGCTTTTCAGCGACAACCGCGTTATCTGCGGCTCAGTTATAATATCACATTCCGTCCCCATAAGTCAACACCTTTTTTCAAAAAATATAAATCTTTCATCTTTTCATTTTAGACAAGTCTTTTTTAGAGTTTATATGTTATTACTTAATTATATATGTAATAAGAATCCCAGCTATAACAATAGCAGAATCACCTCCATTTACAAACCAGCATCGGATGCAACCTGTATGCTAGCACCATGCAATGCATGCCAACAGCCTCCGGCAGTGTATGACATCAAAATTCACCGTAGCATCTTTTAATGCCCTCCATCGTCTGAAGTTATACAGCACTCTGCTGCCCTAATTAACTAGCAAGCAACACAAAACCGCATCTGCCGCCGTAATCCATCCCTCAAAAATCACAACTGGAATGTACCGCCCTCATCCCCTAAAAGCCATCCCAAAATTTAAATCCATTGTTTTGTAAACGCTCTCTCCCACCCTATTCCAACGCAAAACCACCTTTTTATCATTGTTCGGTTTTTGCAACAGTGGAATGCCTGATTCCGCTTCTGCAAAATCAGGCATTCCTTGAATACATTCAAATTGAATTGCTGCAACTCAAATGCAATTCCAACGCTGTAAACTTTGCGGCACAAACCGTTCCGACTCCAGCTCATTTATATAGACAAACTTTTTAGTGGCTGCTTTTTAAACGCTTTTCTAAAAGCAATCCCTCCACCCATCCTGTCACCCGCCTTCCTCCAGCAGCTGGCTGCGCATCCATTGCAGAATTTTTCGTTCCCGCCGGGAAATCTGCACCTGGGTGGTTCCCAAAATTTTGGCGGTGTCACTTTGGGTCTTTTCGCCAAAAAAACGCAAAAAAATCAACTGCCTGTCCTGAGGTTCCAACGCTGCCAATACCGCCTGCAGGCTAATACGGTCTGCCAGTTCCTCCTCAGCAGATTCTACCGAGATATCCAGTTCCTTGGCACCATCTTCTCCCGCCGGAGTAAGTGACAACGCAGGCTGGCTTGCCCGGATGGCCATAGCCACCTGTTCCGGTTTTGCATCCACCATCTGAGCCAGCTGGCCTACGGTGGGTTCGGTGCCGTTTTGCTTCAGGTACTGTTCCCGGGCCAGGTTCACCTTGAGCCCCAGCTCCTTTACTGAACGGCTTACTTTTACGGTGCCTCCATCCCGAAACAATTTTTTGATTTCTCCCAAAATCACCGGCACCGCATAGGTAGAAAACTGCACTCCCCGTTCCTCATCAAACCCATCGTAAGCTTTTACCAGTCCTATGCACCCGGCAGAATATAAATCATCGTACTCCAGCCCCCTGCCTCGAAATCGTCCTGCACAGGCATGCACCAGGCCAAGGTTTTGTTCAATAAACTCCTCTCTCGGACCTAACTTTGCAGGCATATAACCGCTCCCCTTTCTTTAATATGTAAAGAAAAGGCCTCATTGCTTTGCCTGCAAACGCTTACGCATCACCACTCGAGTGCCTTTGCCGGGCTTGCTGCTCACCTTAATTTGGTCCATAAAACTCTGCATCACCGCAAACCCCAAACCAGCCCGTTCCTCTGGGTCGCCGGTGGTGTACATGGGTTCCATGGCTTTGTTTATGTCCTCCATACCAACGCCTTTATCCGCCACGGTAATTTTTGCGGTTCCATCCTCATACAATGCAGCAGTGAGATACACCATTCCCACCTGCCGGGGATAAGCATGAACAATACAGTTTGTTACCGCCTCGCTTACAGCGGTTTTAATGTCCGCCAGTTCCGGCACCGTGGGATCCGCCTGAGCCAAAAATGCCGCCAGAGCTCCCCGCGCAAATCCCTCGTTTACACTCCGGGAATAAAAACTTAACTTCATCATATTGATTGCCTTCATAATTCCCGCTCCTTTTTTATTCGTATTGGATTTGAGCCAAATCCAGCATTTTCCGAATGGAAGGCGGTGTGTGCTGCACCACAACCGTTCCGTCCAGTGCCTTCATTCTGCGGGCACGCCCCAAAATCAGCCCCACACCGGAGGAATCCATAAAACTTACATCCCCAAAATCCAAAATCAGCTGGGCGGGCATTCTCGCTCCAATCTCCGTATCAATCAACTGACGCAGCTCCTGGGCGGAATGATGGTCGATTTCTCCGCTTAAATAAGCGGCCAGTAACTCCTGCGCACCGCTGAAACTCACCTTTGCCATTGCTTCGCCTTCTTTCCTGTTTGTATTCTGTGCAAAAAAAGAAACATCCCGTACACTGGTTTCCTGCACCAGTATACGAGATGTTTTTTGCATATTTTGCCGCAGTGGGTCGGTGGCCGCTTCCAAGGCTGCACTCTGTTATTCCAGGCAATTGGTCATGCAGGGCTTTTTCTCCCGGCACGCTCCCTAAGCTTTTGGCGTCAATTGTGCGATATTTTTCTAATTCTTCAGTAAGGGGCGAGCCTCACTGGCCAGATAGAGCGAGCCGCACACCACCAACCCCTCAGGGCAGTCTCGTCCCTTGTTGATGGCCTGCTCCAGACTAGAACAAACCTCAACCGGCAGTTCCGGACGGATGCGGCCAATCAGCTCTGCCAGCTGTTCTGCTTCCATAGCACGGGGGCAGTGGGGTGTTACCGCATACACACGGCTCAGGCAGGGGGCAAGGCAGCGCACCATCTCCTCCACTGCCTTGTCCGCCAATACCCCCACCACACCAGCTACGGGCCGGCCCAGATAACGCTCCAGCGTACCAGCAAGAGCAGCTGCCCCCGCCGGGTTGTGGCATCCATCCAGCAGCAGGGGCGGCGTTTGCCCCAGCACCTCAATGCGGGCAGGCAGTCGGGCGGTTTCCAATCCTGTTTGAATGGCCTGGTCAGAAATTTCATACCCCTTGCGCCACAAGGCCAGGGCAATCTCAATGGCAACCATAGCATTGCAAGCCTGATGCGCCCCTAAAAAAGGCAGATGCACCCGGTAGCCTCCATAGCTGAATACACACTCCAACCGTCCCTGGGTGTCCTCAAGTTCCAGGTCCTCCAACTGAGGCTGCACCAACTCTGCCTGGTTGCGAATGCAGGCGGCCACAATCTCCTGCTGGGCCTCCTGGTCCTGCAAGGGGTATTCCACCACGGTGCAGCCCGGCTTAATGATGCCCGCCTTTTCCGCTGCAATCTGGCCCAGGGTATCCCCCAGCAGCTGGGTGTGATCCAGGTCAATGCGTAAAATGGCTGCCACCAGCGTGTTGTCCACCACATTGGTGGCATCCCACCGACCACCTAGGCCGGTTTCCAGTACCGCAAAATCACAGTGGCTGCGGGCAAACCAGAGCAACGCCACGGCAGTAACAGCCTCAAACTGCACTGGAAGCTGGGGCAGGCTCTGGGCTGCAATATACACCTCCTGTGCCAGCTGTTCCAACTCCTGCGTATCAATCATTTCTCCATTGATTTGAAAACGCTCCCTGAATTCCAGCACATAGGGCGAAATGGTCAGGCCGGTTTTGTATCCGGCGCAGCGCAGAATATTAGCGGTCAAGGTGGCCGTGGTTCCCTTGCCGTTGGTTCCGGCCAGGTGAATCACCTTCAATTCCTTCTGGGGGTTGCCCAGTGCCTGCATCAGCTGGCGCATCCGGTCCAGACCGGGTGCCCCTCCCAGCCGGGGCAGCTGCTGCAGCCATTCAATAGGTGAGGGGTGTTTCATAGTCGTCCTCCTGTTGCTGCTTTATCGCCGGGCTGCTCTGTGTCGCTCGCCCTGGTTCATCCGTCAGTTCTGCCTGGCGTGATGTCCATCTTTTCCGCACTTCTGGCTCCGGCTGTGGGGCTGGCTGCTGCTCCAAGCCAGCAACAGCCGAAACCGCCGGGCCCTGATTGTCATTCCGGTGCTTGTAAAGAATAGCGCACATCCGTACAAACATGAGCAAAAACAATGCTACAAACAAACCTGCCACAAAGCCGGAAAAATCAATCCAAACATCCTTCACGCTGGAACCTCGTCCCTCCACAAACAGCTGAATGGTTTCGTCGGTTACTGCGGTGCCAAGACCAAAAAACAAAGGCCAGCTTACATGGCGTATAAAATGCCGGGTGTACACCCGCAAGCAAAGCATGAACCAAAAGCCCATAATCATAAATTCGGTAAAGTGGGCCAGCTTTCGGATTGTATACAGTGAAAAAGGCCCAAGGCCCACCATCCCTGCAACTTTGTTAATCAACTCCCGCACCTGCTGGCTGCGGTCACTGGAAATTGCTGCAATTTCCAGTGAATTGCTAAAGATAAAAAACACACTGTATACCAAGCAGCAGGTAAACACAATGCGGAATAAAATCAGCCATGGGCTGGTCTTTTGTTTCATTGCTCCAACGCCTCCTTTTGTGTGCGGCTCTTTCGCATTGGATTGAGCCGCCTTTATATCGGCTATTATACCGGATTTTAGACCCGATTTGTAGTAGTTTTGAACAAAACACTTCACTTTGCTAAAAACAGACTCCACGCAGCGGCCGCCAGCATCTTCTCCAGTCCCTGTAACTTTGAACACACAGAAACAAAAGCACAAAAATAAAAGGCAGGCTCCTGCCAAACGGCGGGAGCCTGCCTTTCTCATTAAAACATAATGCTGTTTAGCCCAAAGCGGCGATGGATTCCTCCACACGAGCCAGCTTCTCGGTTGCACGGGCCAGCTTCTGGCGGATCTCCTCAACCACCTGTGCGGGAGCCTTGTTCACAAAGCCCTCATTGCTCAGCTGACGCTGGAACATAGCAATGTCCTTTTCGGCCACTTCCTTTTCCTTGTTCAGACGAGCCAGCTCCTTTTCCCGGTCGATGAGTTCCATCATGGGAATAAAGCCACGGGCAGCGTCGGTGATAACCTGTACCATACCGGTGGTTTCGCCGGTGTACTTTTCGGTAAGGCTCACATCGGTGGCAAAGGCAAACTTTGCCAGATACTCTCCGCCATGGCCAAAGGCTTCCATGGCGTTGGTCTCGATGATCATGCTGGTGCGCTTGGCAGGATGCACATTCATGTCTGCACGGATGGTACGCACAGCCTTAATAAAGTCCATCAGCTTTGCAAAATCAGCCTCATCCTGGGCAAAATCCAGCTCGGCGGTAAACTGAGGCCACTGCTGGGTCATGATGGTCTCCTCGGTACCAGGCAGGGCACGGTAGATTTCCTCGGTGATGAAGGGCATGAAGGGATGCAGCAGCTTCAACGCCTGGGTGAGCACATACACCAGAACCTTGCGGGCGGTATCAGCCTGTTGAGCATCGGTGGAGTTCAGGCGAACCTTGGCAATCTCAATGTACCAGTCGCAGTAAACTTCCCAAATAAAGTCCTGCACCTTCTGAGCAGCCAGACCCAGCTCAAACTTATCCAGGTTGTCGGTCACGGTGCGGGCCAGGTTGTTCAGGGTGGACAGAATCCACTTGTCGCTCAAATCCAGATGCTCTGCGGCAGGCAAGCCAGCCTCAAAGTCCTCCGGCAGGTTCATCATCACAAAGCGGGTAGCGTTCCACAGCTTGTTGGCAAAGTTACGGCTTGCTTTGATTTTTTCATCGGAGAAGCGCATATCGTTGCCAGGGGTGGAACCCAGAACCAGGGTCAGACGCAGAGCGTCGGCACCGTACTGTGCAATGATTTCCAGGGGGTCAATGCCGTTGCCCAGGCTCTTGGACATCTTGCGGCCCTGAGCATCACGCACCAGGCCATGAATCAGCACGGTGTCAAAGGGAATCTGCTGGGTGTATTCCAGTGCAGAGAAAATCATGCGGGATACCCAGAAGGTAATGATGTCGTAACCGGTCACCAGGGTGTTGGTGGGGTAGAAATACTCCAGATCCTCGGTCTTTTCGGGCCAGCCCAGGGTGCTGAAGGGCCACAGAGCACTGGAGAACCAGGTGTCCAGGGTGTCCTCATCCTGACGCACCGGTGCGCCGCAGCTGGGGCAGGTGGTCATGGGCTCATCGCTCACATGCACCTGGCCGCAGGCGTCGCAGTAGTAGGCCGGAATCCGGTGGCCCCACCACAGCTGACGGCTGATGCACCAGTCACGGGTGTTTTCCATCCAGTGGAAGTACTGCTTGTCAAAACGCTCCGGCACAAACTTGATGCGGCCATCCCGCACAGCGTCAATGGCCGGGCCGGCCAGGGGCAGCATCCGCACAAACCACTGCTTGGAAACCATGGGCTCAATGGTGGTACCGCAGCGGTAGCAGGTACCCACATTGTGGGGATGGGGCTCGATTTTCTCCAGGTAGCCGCCGGCCTCCAGGTCAGCCACAATGGCCTTGCGGGCCTCGTAACGGTCCATGCCTGCATACTTGCCGCAATCCTCGGTCATGTGGGCGGTGTCGTCCATTACCTTCACAATGGGCAGGTTGTGACGCTGGCCTACCTCAAAGTCGTTGGGGTCATGGGCAGGGGTGATTTTTACCACGCCGGTGCCGAACTCCATATCCACATAGGTATCGGTTACAATGGGGATTTCCTTGTTCAGCAGGGGCAGCAGCACCTTTTTGCCATGCAGGTGCTTGTAACGCTCGTCATCGGGATGGATGGCAACAGCGGTATCGCCCAGCATGGTTTCGGGGCGGGTGGTGGCCAGAATCAGCACCTCGTCGCTGCCTGCAATGGGGTAGCGCAGATGCCAGAAGCTGCCGTCCTGATCCTCGTATTCCACCTCAGCATCAGAGATGCTGGTTTTGCAGTGGGGGCACCAGTTGATGATGCGCTCACCCCGGTAGATCAGGTCCTTGTCATACAGAGCCTTGAATACCTTCAGCACAGCCTTGCTGCATCCCTCGTCCATGGTAAAGCGTTCCCGCTCCCAGTCGCAGGAGCAGCCCAGCTTTTTCAGCTGGCCAACAATGTGGTTGCCGTACTGGTTTTTCCAATCCCAGGCACGCTCCAAAAAGCCCTCACGGCCCAGGGCCTCCTTGGTCAGGCCCTCCTCCTTCATCTTTGCCACAACCTTAGCTTCGGTGGCAATGGAGGCATGGTCGGTGCCGGGCACCCACAGGGCTGCATACCCCTGCATCCGCTTAAAACGAATCAGAATATCCTGCCAGGTCTCGTCCATTGCATGGCCCATGTGCAGCTGACCGGTTACGTTCGGCGGCGGCATCACAATGGTGTAGGGCTTTTTGTTCTTGTCTGCCTTGGTATGGAAGTAGCCGCCATTCAGCCAAAAAGCATAAATGTCATCTTCCACACGGGCAGGGTCGTACAATTTTTCCAGTTCTTTCATGTCGTTCCCTCCATATGAATCTTCCGCCTGGGGACAAAAAAAGACCGCCCCAGGTGCTAAAAAACACTTGGGACGGCCTTTGTACATTACAAAACCGCGGTACCACCCAAATTGCCGCCCGCAGGCAGCCACTCGGTACCCGTAACGGGGGCAAACCGGGCAGAACTACTAAACCATGGTTCACTCTGCCTGCTCAAAAGCGACAACGCCCAGCGCCCTTTGCCGGGCTTTCACCTGCCCCCGGCTCTCTTTTTCAAACGGCTTTGCTGTGCGCCCTCTTTTTCAACGCATTTATTAGTATGCATTATAGCGCATGGCGGCCGCCGCCGTCAATGGCTGTGTCAAAATTTCTTTAGCCCATGCTAATGCCCATCCGCCGGGCCACATCCAGCATACCGTGGTCCTCCGGCACAAGGCGGCTCTTACCTGCAATGTCGCTCAAATCGTTGGCGGTCAGGTGGTTGTTGCGCATGGCAACGGTCACGCCGTAGTGCTCCTGCTCCACCAGCTTGGCGGCATAGGTACCAAACTGGGTAGCCAGCACACGGTCGTAGGCAGAGGGCGAGCCGCCCCGCTGCATATGGCCGGGCACGCAAACACGGGTTTCAAAGCCGGTCATCTGCTCAATTTGGTCCGCAATGCGCTGGGTTGCATTGCCGTATCCCTGCTCCTTGCGGTGGGCAGCCCGCTCCTTGCGCTTCATCCGGGCTTCCTCGGTGTCGAAAGCACCCTCGGCCACCGCCAAAATCGAAAAGTTTTTCCCCTGGGAGGCACGCTTTTCCACTGCTGCACATACAGTATCAATGTTGTAAGGATGTTCGGGAATCAAAATAATATCCGCGCCGCCAGCCACGCCGGAGTACAGAGTCAGCCAGCCGGCCTTATTTCCCATAATTTCCACAACCATGCAGCGGCGATGGCTGGAGGCCGTGGTGTGGATGCGGTCGATGACCTCGGTGGCAATGTCCACAGCGGTGTGGAACCCAAAGGTCACATCGGTACCATAAATATCGTTGTCAATGGTTTTGGGCAGGCCGATTACATTCAATCCTTCCTGCGCCAGCATATTGGCGGTTTTATGGGTGCCGTTGCCGCCCAGGCAGAGCAGGCAATCCAGCCCCATCTCCTTATAGTTCTTTTTCATGGCGGCAACCTTGTCCACATTGTCGTCCCCAATCACCCGCATCAGCTTAAACGGGGTGCGCTTGGTGCCCAAAATGGTGCCGCCCATGGTAAGAATACCGGAAAATTCGCTGGGATGCATCTCCCGCCATACACCATTGATTAAACCGGAATATCCATCGCTGATGCCAATAATTTGCACCTGGTCACCCATGCGCTGGTACAGCGCCTTGGCTGCACCACGGATGGTTGCGTTCAAACCGGGGCAATCGCCGCCGGATGTCAAAATTCCAATTCTCTTTTTCATGGTAGAACTACCTCCCTCGCCCTGTTTGTGCCCCTACTGGCCAGTTTGCCAGATTTCGGGGTCTTTCTGCCCTTTAGAATATCGCTATTGTTGCCAACTTGTCAATTGCTTTGCCTGTAAAAAAACGGCAAATAATTTTTTTGAAAATAAGGGTTGACATTTCATTTTTTATCAGCTATAATAACTAAGCGTCAGGGAACTGACACAGCAACCGATGGAGAATTGTGTAAGGGTAGCACGACAGACTCTGACTCTGTTTGTGAGGGTTCGAATCCTTCTTCTCCAACCATTAAATAGCAGCAGCATCCTTGCTGCTGCTATTTTTTACTTCGGGGTGTAGCGCAGTTGGTAGCGCGCCTGGTTCGGGACTAGGAAGCCGTGGGTTCAAATCCCGTCACTCCGACCAAAGCCATCCGTCCATTGGGCGGGTGGCTTTTTGTTTTGTTCACTTCCCCAGCCAGCGTTTCTCTTACTCCCTATCCTTTTCTATTCCCGCTCATCTCTCCCTTGCTGCATCTGCCGGTAATTTGCATCCTTCCTCCCTTTCCAGCAGCATCTTACCAGAGCCTAAAATTTTAACTCCAAAAATTTCAAAATAAGTGTTGACATTCTGATTTTTGTCGGTTATAATAATTAAGCGTCAGGGAACTGACACAGCAACTGATGGAGAATTGTGTAAGGGTAGCACGACAGACTCTGACTCTGTTTGTGAGGGTTCGAATCCTTCTTCTCCAACCATTCAATAGCAGCAGCATCCTTGCTGCTGCTATTTTTTACTTCGGGGTGTAGCGCAGTTGGTAGCGCGCCTGGTTCGGGACTAGGAAGCCGTGGGTTCGAATCCCGTCACTCCGACCAAAGCCATCCGTCCATTGGGCGGGTGGCTTTTTGTTTTGTTCACTTCCCTCCAGCCTTGTTCTTCCCCTGCTGTCTATATACTCCGGCTTTTCTCTGCTGGCTCCATCTGCTGTTTGCCCCTTTTATTTTCACTCCACGGTTTCCCTGCATAATCCTCCCCCTAAAGGGACAGGCTACCACCAAGGAGGTGAATCTGTATGCAAAGCAATCATTCTTCCGGCAAAACCACCAGTCCACTCAATGCCATCCCCAGCGCAGCCAAAGCCGCCCAGGCCCGTAAAGAGGGCAGCTTAAAGGGCGATTTGGCCTATACCCAGGCAAAAGCCCGGGCCAGCCTGCTGGAAGGCTGGGTAGAGGATGGAGAAACCGTGCGCCACAAGCTAAAAAGTAAAGAGGAATTTCCCCAGGGCTAAGTGCCCACGCCCCCCTGCTCTGGTCAGATTCAGCTGCCCACGGTTTTTCTGCCCCGGCGGGAAGGCTGTTCTGCACCTTTGTAACTTTTTCGGTTCCCCTTGCAATCTCTCTTACAATCCGATAGAATAAATCTTGTCAAGCCTGGAGCAAGCAATAACTGCCAGGCTATTTGTAGCAAAAGAGAGGGATTGTTTCATGGCAGAATTCAAATATGAAATCACCGAACGCATTGCAGTACTGTCTCAGAGTGCCAATGGCTGGGAGCGCCAGCTTAACATGGTCAGCTGGAACGACCGGGAACCCAAGTACGACATCCGGGACTGGTCTCCCGATGGCACCAAGATGGGCAAAGGCATCAGCCTGACCCACGATGAAATGGCCATCCTGAAGGGCATTCTGGAAGAATTGGAGCTGTAATGGGCTACTACGAGGAGTTCTGCGCCATCTGGCAACAGGAAGTCACCCGCCCTGGGGCGGATAAACTGCTGGACTGGCTGCACAAAACGGATTTCTTCGAAGCGCCTGCTTCCACCCGTTTCCACGGAGCTTGCGCCCAAGGGCTTGTGATGCACAGCCTGAATGTCTATCACGCTTTGATGGAACGCTTTTTCGACCCGGAGGATTGCCGGGAAAGCATGGCAATCTGCGGCCTGCTGCACGATTTGTGCAAAGCCAATTACTACAAGCCCGGCACCCGCAATGTAAAAAACGAAACCACCGGCCAGTGGGAAAAGGTCCCCACCTTTACCATTGAGGACCAGTTCCCCTATGGTCACGGCGAAAAAAGCGTTTATCTGATTGAACGCTTTATCCGGCTCAAACCCGCCGAAGCGGTAGCCATTCGCTGGCACATGGGCGGTTTTGACGATGCTGTGCGTGGTGGCTGCCGCGCCATCAGTGAAGCGTACGACGCTTACCCTCTGGCTGTCAAGCTGCATTTGGCAGACCTTACCGCCACCTATCTGATGGAAAAAGGCACCGGCCTGCACACCTGATTTTTACAAGGCCCAATCAAACACAAAACGCCTTTCTGTATCTGCCGCCATTGCGGCTGGATGCAGAGAGGCGTTTTTGTTATATTCCCATATAAGCCAGGCCGCTTTGCCTTGTCTGTCCATCTGCCGCATACAAAAAGGGATTCTTTTCTTGCTTAAGCAAGAAAAGAATCCCTCTGGTATTATTTTTGCATCATCCGATCCACCAGCTCCAGCAAACTCTCGCTCAAGCACTTGCGAGGCTGGGCCAGCGGTTTTTGGGCAGCTTTGGCACAACTGTTTGCCGTGTGGCGGGCAGCCGGTACCGTTTGAGGAAAACGCTGGGCCTGTACACCCAAATGCTCCAGGCTCTGCTGGGTTTCTCCCAAAGCGTCGTACACTGTACCGGTGGCCTGCTGCAAGGTTTGAGCCGCCGCCTGAATCTGAGCGTCCACCTGGGCCAGCTGCTGGCGCAGCTGCTGTACCGTAATGGCCACCTGCTGGGCACTGCGCTGCATCTGCTCCTGCTCTGCCTTCATGCGCTGAGCAGCCTGGCGCCGTTCCTGCTCCATGGTGCGGCGCTGGGCCTCTTTTTTGCGGTCCAGCTCCTGCTGGCGAATCTCCAGCCGCTGCTCCTGCATCCGAACCGATTGCAGCAGCTCATCCTCCAGGGATTTTTGCTTTTGGGCATACTCCTGCTCCATCTGCTTTTCAAAGCTGCGGCGCAGCTCCTCATCTTGCTTGAGCGCAGTCCGAGCCCGTTCCAGCTCCTGCTGCAGCAGTTCCATCTGGCTTTGCAGGTTCTGCACATCCGCTTTCAGCAATACCGCCTCCTGCTCTCTGGCAAACAGGCGGGTCTTGTAACTGTTGGCCTGCTCCTCTGCCTGGGCCAGCTGCTCTTGCATCTGAGCGGTCTTTTTTTCTTCCTGTGTAAGCTTTGCGCACACTTCCTTGGTTTTTTCCAGCAGCAGCTGCCGGTCAGACTCCAGGTCGTTCAGCTCCTGGCGCAGGCTCTCGCAGCGCTCCTGCTGGGCCTGTTTTTCCGCCAGCTCCTTTTTGGTCAATTCCTCTATGTAGGCCAGCACATCCTCTTTTTTAAAACCACCCCACAATGTGGTTTTGAATGCGCCTTCCTTGTGTTCTTCCGGCATCTGCCCGGCCCTCCTTCATTTATGGTCGTGGTATTGCCAATCGTACACCAAAACGGTAAAGCGGCCCTGCGGGGTACATCCGCAGGGCCGCCGTTGTTTCCTCAAACAGGCCCGCGTTCTTCCGCACACCTGTACGCCACACTTACTTGCGCTTGCTCAGCAAGGTCATGATGGACTCAAAGTAGCTGTCATCATCCTCGGTGCTCTTGGGAACAGCAGGTGCGGCAGCACTGGGGGCTGCTGCGGGCTGTGCAGGCGCAGCAGCGGCAGTATCTTCGCTGAACACAGCGGAAGGCACGCTGGAAGCCGCAGGAGCAGCACGCTCCGGCACCGGCACATTGGAGCCCACATTCTCAAAACCGGTGGCCACAACGGTCACACGCAGCTCGTCGGACATGCTCTCGTCAAATGCAGTACCCCAGATGATGTTTGCATCGGGATGTGCAGACTGGGTAATCAGGCTGGATGCCTGCTCCACTTCTTCCAGGCCAATATCCGGAGAGGAGGTAATGTTGATGACCACGCCCCGTGCGCCGGAGATGCTGGTTTCCAGCAGGGGGCTGGAGATTGCTGCCTTGGCTGCATTCTCGGCCTTGCCTGCACCCTTTGCGCTGCCCACGCCCATGTGAGCGTAGCCGGCATCCTTCATAACGCTGCGCACGTCGGCAAAGTCCAGGTTAATGAAAGCGGGAATGTTAATCAGGCTGGAGATACTCTCCACACCCTGACGCAGCACATTATCTGCTGCCTCAAAGGCATTCATCAGGGTGATTTTTTCCTGGCTGATCAGCTTCAGGCGCTCGTTGGGGATTACAATCAAGCTGTCCACATGCATCAGCAATGCGGTAATGCCCTGCTCGGCCAGGCTCATCTTGCGGCGGCCCTCAAAGGCAAAGGGCTTGGTAACAATGCCCACGGTCAAAATGCCCAGCTCATGGGCAACCTCTGCCACCACGGGAGCAGCACCGGTACCGGTACCGCCGCCCATACCGGCGGTGATGAAAGCCATCTGTGCACCCTTCAGTGCGCTGGCAATTTCATCCTTGCTTTCCTCAGCGGCACGCTGGCCAATTTCAGGGTCTGCGCCTGCGCCACGGCCCTTGGTCAGCTTGCTGCCAAGCTGCACCTTCTGGGTTGCATGGCTCTTAATCAGGGCCTGCTGGTCGGTGTTCATCGCAATGAACTCCACACCCTGAAGACCGGCTTCCACCATGCGGTTCACGGCGTTGCCGCCGCCACCGCCCACGCCGATGACCTTGATGTTGGTAATATTCAGCATCTCTTCATCGAGAATAAAAGACATTGTAAAACTTCCCCCTAAACGCTTTTTTAACCATCTATGTTTCAATACGAAGGTATAGGTACGCTACTATACAAATACAGCTATCACTAGAGTACCAGATTCTTGCCTTAAATTCAAGAGTGCATTCAGCCGGTTGCCCAGTTTTTTTCTTGATTTTTCTCTTTTTTCACAGTTGGTCTGGCTCCTCCTGCTCCGGCAGGGTGCACAAAGTGATGTTAGCCCCCAACGCCTGCAAAGTTCCGGGCAGGTCCTTGTATCCTCTGCGAATGTGTTCCAGCCCAAATACCCGGCTTTCCCCCTGTGCCGCCAGGGCCGCCACCACCAGGGCCGCCCCGCCCCGCAAATCCGCCGCCTGCATGGGTGCACCGGTCAGCGCCGGCACGCCCACAAGCTCCAGCCTGCGGCCTTCCCGCCAGGCTTTGGCGCCCAGTTTGCAAAACTCCTCGCCGCAGGCAAAGCGATTTTCAAAAATCGTGTCCTCAATGGAGCTTTGGCCCTTTGCCGTCAGCAAGGCCGCCGCTACCACCGGGGCTGCATCGGTGGAAAAGCCGGGATATACCCCGGTGTACAGCCGCCCCACTCCCTTGAGGGAACCACTGCGCTCCACCTGAACCCCCTCCTCCTTGCGGCGCACACCGCAGCCTGCCTGCTGCAGGATGCAGAGGGTGGGTTCCAGCAAATCCGCCGGGCAGCCTTCCAGGGTAATGTGTCCCCCGGCGCTGGCCACTCCGGCGGCCAGTGTAGCGGCGGTGATACGGTCGGGAATGGGCTGGTAGCTGCAGCCCTCCAGCTGTGCCGTACCCCGGATTCGGATGACCGAGCTGCCCGCCCCCTGAATCCAGGCACCACAGGCAGTAAGATAGTTTGCCAAGTCCACAACTTCCGGCTCCCGGGCTGCTCCCCGCAGCACCGTTTCACCCTTGGCCAGCACTGCTGCCATCAGCAGGGTTTCGGTGGCCCCCACACTGGGCAGCCGCAGCACAAATTCCGTGCCCCGCAGTCCTCTGGGTGCGGTAAGCACCAGGGTTTCCCCCTGCCACTCAATCTGGGCACCCATACGGGCCAGCCCTTCCAGATGAATATCAATGGGGCGAGGCCCCAGGTTGCAGCCGCCGGGCTGTACCGTCTGTACCCTGCCAAACCGGTGCAGAGCCGGCGCCAGATAAAACACCGAACTGCGCATCGCCCTGGCCGGGCCCTGGGGCAGAACTCCTTCCCCCTGCTGCGCTGTAAATTTCAGCCGCAGGCGGCTGCCCTGCCAGCTGCATCTGCCTCCCAGAGCCTCGTAAATGGCCATGCTTTGGCGTACATCGGCCAGATCCGGCACCTGCTGCAGCACGGTTTCGCCCTGGCACATCATGGCGGCAGCCATCAGCGGCAGCACGCTGTTTTTAGCCGCGGGCACCCGCACTCTCCCAAACAGCGGCCGTCCCCCTACGATTTTCAGATACTCACCCATGAACATCGTCCCCCTCCACACATTTTCAAGACTGGGGCCGCCTGTAACGAAAGCCCCCAACTGGCCCAATGTATGCAGTTTTGGCGGCTTTGGTTCAAAATCAAAGCCGCCAATGGGATAAAATTTTTATTTTTTAATATTTTTGCTGGATTCCCTGCCGGCTTACCGAGAGCACAATGCCCATTTCTCCCAGCAGCATCATCAGACTGGTACCTCCCGAAGAAAAAAACGGCAAACTGATTCCTGTATTGGGAATTGTGTTGGTAACCACCGCAATATTGAGCACCGCCTGCATTACCACCTGCACCACAAACCCCACGGTAAGCAGTGCCCCAAATTTATCGGGGGAATGCAGGGCAATCACCATACCCCGCAGCAGCAGCAAAACAAACAGCAGGATTACCAGACAGGCCCCCACAAAACCCAGTTCCTCGCACACAATGGAAAAAATAAAATCGTTTTGCGGCTCCGGCACATACAGGTATTTCTGGCGGCTGTTGCCCAAACCAAGGCCGGTGGCACCTCCGCTTCCGATGGCATACAGGCTTTGAATGGTCTGGTGTCCGTCCCCCAAGGGGTCCGAGAAGGGGTCCAGCCAGCTGGCCAGCCGGTCGGTGGCATAGGGCACAAGGTCCGGCAGGCAGATCAGCGCAGCGGCAATGGCAGTCAGCGCACCGCCGCCCGCCAGTGCAAACCAGCGTAAACCGGTGCCGCCCACAAACATCAGCACACCGCCAATGCCCAGCAGCAGCATGGTGCCCGAAAGATGCGGCTCCAGCAGCATAAGCACTGCCATACCGCCCAAAATCACCGCAAAGGGCAGCACCCCCACCCCAAAGGACTGCATCTTGCGGTGATTCAGCGAAATAATATGACTGAAAGTCAAAATCACTGCAAATTTGGCAATTTCACTTGGTTGCAGGGTGCCCAGCCCAGGCAGCACAATCCAGCGTTTGCAGCCGTTGTATTCCGGCATAAACAGCACAATCACCAGCAGCACCATAGAAATTCCCAATACCGGAAAAGCCAGCTTGTGGTAAATGTGATAGTCCACCCTGCTGGCCAGATACATGGCCGTAATCCCCACCGCTGCAAACAGCAGCTGGGGCCGGATATAGGCATAGGCATCGCTGCGGCGGTACAGTGCCACCGCATAGCTGGCGCTGCAAAGCATCACCAAACCAAATCCCACCAGGGTAAGCACCAACACCAAAAAAGGCAGATCCATTGGCTGCTGCTTGCCCCCAAGCCAGGCTTTCCACCCTGTGGGCTGCCGGTCCTGGGCCCGGGGTCTGGCTTTGCTTGTTTGTTTCATGGTCAATCGCCCCCTTTTTGGCAGAGTATCGGCTTTTGGGTGCTGGTTTAATCTCCGGTCTGGTCTGCCAGTGCATCTGCGTCCTCCGGCAGATTCTCCACTGCAAACACCGCCCGCACCAGATCGCCCTGCTGGGTACTTTGGCCTTGCGGCAGACTCTGGGCAATCACCACTGCCCCATCCTGACCGGCAGGGCCGCTGGTGCGCAGGTTCAGCCCCGCCTGCAACAGTGTTTGGCGGGCCTCCTCCAGCGTCTGGCCGGTGATGGCAGGCACTACGGTGGGCAGGCTTTCCTGCCCTTCTTCGGTATAAAGCAGCACGGTGGAACCCCTGGGCATGGTCTGCTCTGCTTGAGGATACTGACTTACCACCGATTGGCCATCCCCCACAACCTTGGCTGCAAAGCCAGCCTGCTGCAACTGCTCCACCGCCTTTTCGGCCGGTTTTTCAGCTACATCCGGCAGCTGTGCCAGGCGGGCTTCCTCCTCTTCCTGGGTGTACTGCCGCTCTACCCCATAGTATTCCAGGGTGTCCTCCAGTACCTGGGCCACCACCGGCGCAGCCAAGGCACCACCGCCGTTGCTAAAGCTATGCGGTTCGTCCAAAATAATCAGCACCGCAATTTTAGGGTCATCCATGGGGGCTACCCCCACAAAGCTGGCAATACGAGCCTTCTCGTCCTCAGAGTCCAGCTTTTGGCTGGTTCCGGACTTACCGCCCACCCGGTACCCTGCCACATAGGCATTTTTACCGCCGCCCAGCTGCACCACGCTTTCCATCATCCGGCGCATAATCTCGCTGGTTTGAGGGGTAATTACCTGGGCCTTTACCGTGGGGGTGGTCTGGCTTACCAGGTCCCCTTCCGCATCGGTAATGCGCTCCACCACATAGGGCTGCATCAGCTTTCCTCCATTCACAATGGCACTCACAGCGGTAATCATCTGGATGGGGGTAATTTTGTTGGACTGGCCAAAGGCACAGCTTGCCAGCTCCACCGGCCCCATCCGGTCGGCCGTGTAAAACTCACTCCGTTTTGGTTCTGCTGGCAGGTCAATGCCGGTGGCACTGCGCAGGCCAAATGCCTCGAAATAATCGCAAAACGCCTGCTTGCCCAGCAGCTGGCCAATCTGAATAAAACTCTGGTTGCAGCTGTTTTGCAGTGCCTGGGCCAGGTTTTGGGGCCCATGGACTTTGTGGTTGGCACAGTGGAAGGCAATGCCCGCCACCTTGTAGGATTTGCCGCAGTAAAAACTGCTCTGCTCGGTCACAACTCCCGCATCCAAAGCAGCAGCCGCTGTAATCAGCTTGAATACCGACCCCGGCTCATACAAATCACTGATGGCCTTGTTGCGCCATTGGGTTTGCTGGGCCAGCTGTCTGGCCTGGGTCTGCTCCTCGCCCTCCAAGCTCTCCACCCACTGCCGCTGGGCTTCATCCGCCAGCACACGGGGCTCGTTTGGGTCATAGTCCGGCTTGGTGGAAATCGCCAAAATACGCCCGGTGTCCACCTCCATCACAATCCCCACTCCTCTGGCCGTTACATTGTGCTCCTGTACCGCATAGGAAAGGCCGGTTTCCAGGTAATGCTGTACCGTAGCATCCAGGGTAAGATGCAAGGTATTGCCCTGCACCGGTGCCACATAGGTATCATAATCGGTGGGCATGGTGTAGCCCCAGGCATTTTTGGCACTAAGCACCAAGCCAGTTTGGCCCGTCAGCTGCTCGTCGTATTTCAATTCCAGGCCCGCTACGCCCAGGTTATCCACATTGGTAAAGCCCAGAACGCTGGCAGCAAAATTGCCCTCCGGGTACCAACGCTTGGTGTCCTCCAAAATCAGAATTCCCTCCCAGCCATTCTCCCAGCAGGCATTCTGCACGGCATCCGCCGTTTCCCGGTCAATCCGGCGGCGCAGCAGCTTGTCGTTGCTGGTTCGGTCGTTGAGCTTTTCAAACACCTGGCTTTCCTCCAGGCCCAAAATCTCCGCAAGGGCAGCACTGGCAGGGCCTACATGCTCGTCGGCCATCTCACGGGGTACCGCCCGCACTGTCCAGCAACTGGCCGAAACCGCCAGCGGCCGGCCCATTGCATCCAGAATGTCCCCTCGTGCTGCCGGTACCACTGTATCCCGCAGCTGTTGACCCGCTGCTTTTTCGGCATAAAAGCTGTGGTCGGTAATCTGAATCTGCCACAAACGCAGCACCAGCCCACCCAGGCAGACTGTGGAAAAAAAAGCGGCCAGCAGCCGGGTTCTGAGTTTCATCCCCCGCTCCTGGGCCGCCTGTGGTTTGGCTTGTATCACAAAAATCGCCCCCTCCCGTTTCTAATCTGTATGAAACGGAAGGGGGCAAATATACCCAAAACTCCATGGGTTCGCCTTCAAATTGGCACCTCATGACCTGGGTCATTTTTATGAATGGAATTTGTTAGTTCCGGGACCGGCTGCCATAGTGCGCAACCAACACGCCCACCAAACCGGCCGGGCCAATGGCAAGGCTTATAAGCAGCTGATGCATCAAGGTGTATGCCGTGTGGCTTTCGCTCCGCAGCCCAGTAACCACCGCTGCCGCCAGCACACTTAAAACCGGCAGCAGAAGGCTAAGCAGTCCCCATAGGGCAAGGGATTTCCCCCATTTTTTTGCGGGAGATTTCCGGCTGGTATACAAAAAGGCCGCCACCGCACCCACAGCCAAGCCCGCTCCATACCTTCCGGCGCAAAACAGCAGCACTGCCAACAACAGCACATACAGCAGCTGCCTTTGGGGCTGAGCCATCCCCCGCAGAACGGATGTCCTTTGCCCGTTGCCTCGTGGCTTCTCTCGTCTGCCAGTGGGCGTTTTGATCTCTGTCTGCTGGGAAGGCGGGCAGTCCGATGGCGAACCTGCGGCACTTTTGGGCAGAAAGTCCACCGGTGCAGGCTGGTTGATCCATGCCATCTGCTCGTAGGTAACAGGGGCCCGAAAATCCACTTCCGGCTCCGGTTCACTCCAAGCTGGCGGATTGGCCGATAGTTCCAGTTGATCCAACGAATCGAAGTCAAACTGCTGAGCCTGGGCATCCTGCTGGCCCCCACCCAGTTGGATGGATTTTCTCCGGTGCCGATGGGTCTGGCTGAAATACTCCTCCACAATCAGTTTTTCTTCTTCCATGCGCTGGCAGCGCACACGGTGCAAATCCTCCAGCCACTGCTGGCGGGCCTGCGGCCCATAGGCAGGCTGCACCGTGGCCGAAGGCTGGGCCACAGGCTGTTCCTCCCCTGGGGGCGGCACCGCTGGCCCTTGGGGCATCACCGCCCCTGCATTGCGCCGGGCATACTGCATGGCCTGCAAAAAAGCCTTGTGCAGCGTATCAAATCCTTCCGGATTTTCCTCCGGGTGGCAGGTTCGGGTTTTTTCCGCGTAGGCATGGCGGATTGCCGCCTTATCGTTGGTAGGCTCTATCCCCAGTATCTCCCAGATACTCATTCGTCCTGATCTCCATCCTGGTCGTCGTAATCCTGGTTATCCTCATCGTCTTCGTCGTCCAGCTGGTCAGAATAGAGCAGCCCTTCCAGCGAAAGACCCTCCTCCAGGCGTTCCAGCAGCTCTTTCACCTTGGCTCTTGCACGCAGGATTCGCCCCTGCTCCTGGCTGGCCAGAGCCTCGCCAAAACCTTGGGCAATGCGGCCAATCACCAGCCGCTCTTCTCCCAGTGCTTCCTCCCAAAGCCGCTGGGCCTTGGCCAGCAGCAGCCGGTTTTCCTCCCGGTCTCTGGGGTGGATTTTCAACGCCTGCAGCTGTTCCATCCGCTGGCGGGCCTGCTGCTCCGTCAAGCCGCTTCCCTCGCCCACCAGCAGGGTATTGATGGACTGGCCGGTGGTCAGGCTGGTGGCCTCCACCTCCAAAATACCGTTGATGTCGTAAGTAAACCGAACAGCGGCCCCCTCCTGGCCCGCCGGGCCTTCGGGCACCGGCAGATTCAGCTCACCCAGCTTTTTGTTTTCCTCGCAGTACAGGCTTTCGCCCTGGAATACCTGAATGCGCAGCTGGCTCTGATTGTCCGAAACCGTGTAGTACTGTTCCACCTTGCTGGTGGGCAGTGCGCTGTTCCGTTCAATGATGGGGCTCATGAGCAGGTTATCCTCCTGGGCCGGGTTGTGGATTCCCACGCCCAAGGTAAAGGGGCAGATGTCGGTAAGCACCATCTCCCGCAAATCCTCCACCCGCTCCTTCATGGCTGCGTACAGCCCTGCCCCCAGGGCCACCACGGTATCCGGGCTGCCGGGATTGGCCAGCTTCTGGCCCAGCAGATGGTTCAGGTACTGCCGTACCACCGGCATCTTGCAGCTGCCGCCCACCGGTACCACCGCCTCAATCTCCTCCAGTGCCAGGTCACTGTCCTTAAGTGCCCGCAGCAGCGGCGTGCGCATCCGGCCAAACAGGGTTTTTGCTCCCTCAATCAGCTGCTGGCCGGTCAGGGTCATGGAGCCTTTCAGCCCCTCCATCTCCAGCACCATCACCGCCACCGGCGATTCGCTCAAGGTCTGCTTGCACTGCTCAGCCTGGCGCAGCAAAATGGCCTTCTGTTCCGGCGAAAGTGCCTCAAAATCCAGATGATTTTTCTGGCAGTACATCCGGGCAATGGCCTGGTCAAAATCGTTTCCGCCCAGGGCATTGTCACCGCTCACCGCCAGGATGTTCACCACATTTTCAAAGCAGTCCACCACCGAAACATCCAGGGTGCCGCCGCCAAAATCGTACACCAAAAAGGTGGCATCTCCCTGGTGGGGGTCGTAACAGGCCAGTGCAGCGGCGCTGGGCTCGTTAATCAGCCGGTCTACCTTCAAGCCCGCCAGCAATCCCGCACGCTTGGTGGCGGCACGCTGGGCATCGTTAAAGTAGGCGGGCACGCTCACCACTGCCTCCTCCACCGGCTGGCCCAAAAAAGCCTCTGCATCCTCTTTCAGGCGGCGCAGCACCAGGGCAGAAAGCTCCTCCGGGCTAAAGGCGGTATCCCCCAGCACAAACCGGCGGTCGGTGCCCATAGACCGCTTAAAGGACCCTGCGGTGCGGTGCGGGTGGGAAATCAGCCGTTCTCTGGCAGATTTCCCCACCAGCACTGTTCCGTCCTCGTCCAGACTTACTACGCTAGGGGTCAGGTATTCACCAAATGCATTGGGAATCAGCTGGCTGCGTCCTTCTCTCCAGACGGCGGCCAGGCTGTTGGTCGTTCCCAAATCAATCCCGATAATCGGCATACTTATTTCTCACTTCTTTCCTGACTGCACCCGCCAGGCATGGTTTCCCCCGTCGGATGCAGCATTTTAGCAAAACTCAGCAGAAACCCTTTTGCTTGGCATAATCCAAAATCAGCTCCCGCTCCAGGAAGGGGGTTTTTTCTCCGTTCCGGTCCCGGTAAGCCTCGTGTCCCTTGCCAATAATGGCAATCATATCACCGGGGCGGGCGTTGTCCAGCGCATAGTGGATGGCATCCAAGCGGTCGTAAATCTCCACATAGGGCACCTGGGCATTCCCCTGGGCAATGCCCTCCTTGATATCCGCCAGAATGTTCTGGATTGGCTCAAAACGGTTGTTGTCCTCGGTCAAAATCAAAAAGTCCGCCTTCTGGCTGGCCACCTCGCCCATGCCGTACCGGCGCAGACGGCTGCGCTCGCCGCCGCAGCCAAACAGCACCACCAACCGGCCAGGCTGGTAGGCCCGCAGGGTGGTGAGCAGGTTTTCGGTGGCTGCTTCGTTGTGGGCAAAGTCAATCAGTACTGTAAACTCCTTGCTTACCGGTACCAATTCCACACGGCCCTTTACGCTGACCGTGCGCAGGCCATCTGCCACCGCCTGCTGGGGCAGTCCCAGCTCAAAGGCCACCGCCGCTGCGGCCAGGCTGTTGTACACGCTAAACTCGCCGGGCATATTTACCTCTACCTGCATCTGCTTGCGGCCGCTGAGCTGGTAGCGAATGCCCAAAAAGTTTTGCTGGTGCAGCAGTTCCAGCCCGCTGGCCATATAATCGGCCTGGCTGTTCATGCCGTAGCTCACCAGCCGGCAGGTGTGGCCCGCCAGCAGGGTGTTGCAGTTTTTGTCGTCCACATTCACAATGCCCACATCGCAGCGGCGGAACAGCTGGCCCTTCCAGGCCCGGTACTCCTCAAAGCTGGCGTGCTCGCCGGGGCCGCCAATGTGGTCCGGGTATAGGTTGGTAAACACACCCAGATTAAAATGAATACCGGTTACACGGTCCATCATCAAGCCCTGGCTGGAAACCTCCATCACCACGCTGTCGCAGCCTGCTTCCACCATCTGGGCAAACAGCTTTTGCAGCTCGTAACTTTCGGGGGTGGTGTTAATCAGGGCCTTGCTGTAACCGGGGTAAGCCACACCGTTGGTTCCCACAATGGCGCATTTACGGCCTGCGGCATTCAATACGCTCTGAATCATATGGGCGGTGGTGGTTTTTCCCTTGGTACCGGTTACGCCGATGGTGGTAAGCTTTTTGGCCGGATTTCCAAAGTAGTTGCAGGACATAATGGCCAGGGCCTGACGGCTGGACTGCACCTGTACCACGGTAGCCCCTGCGGGCAGCTTCTCCAGCTTATGCTGGATAATCACCACGCTGGCACCTGCCTGTTCCACCACATCCTGGGCATAGTCGTGGCTGTCCCGGTTGGTGCCCTGAATGCACACAAAGGCGCCGCCTTTGCATACCCGGCGGGAGTCGTAGGCAATATCCTGTACCGGGGTATCCAGGCTGCCCTGAATCAATTCATAAGAAAGACCTTCCAGCAGTTCCTTCAGTTTCATAAAGGATTTCTCCTTTCTTTTTATTACGGAATCGTTATGAATGTATCTTTTCCTGTGTATGCAGCCGCCGGGCCAATGGTGCACGGGGCCGCCGGGGTGTGCTGGCTGTTCAGCGTTTTACAAAGTATTCCTCGTACCAGGTCAGGAACATGAACACGCACCAAATCTGCCGCCAGTTGTCCCGCTTTTCGCTCACATGCTGGTCCAGCATCTTCAGCAGCTCCTTGGTGTTGAAAAACTCCTGTGCTGCCGGGCTGGTAAAGGCCTTGCGCACCACCTGAGCATACTGTTCCTCCCGCAGCCAGGCACGCACCGGCACCGGGAAGCCCAGCTTCTTTTTATCGGCTGTTTTTTCCGGAATGCTCCGGCCGGCTGCACCACGCATGGCAATCTTGGTGTTCATGGCATTGGCACGGTATTCCACCGGAATCTGGCTTGCCACTGCAAACACCTCTTTGTCCAAAAAGGGCACCCGCAGTTCCAGGCTGTTGGCCATGCTCATCTTGTCCGCTTTCAGCAGGATAT
>CALWNE010000022.1 GCA_944382705.1 uncultured Allofournierella sp. | reverse complement strand
GGGTCGCTCTCGCTGCGTACCGCCACCACCCGGCCCAGTGGGGTATCATCCATAAGGCCGGACACCAGCCTTGCCCACTCCCAATAGGGCAGCTCCGGCTGAGCACTGGGCAGAACGCCGTACTGTTTGGCGATGCTCTGCTCAATCAGTACGGCATCCAGCTCCATGTCGTAACAGGCTTCGCTGTTACTGGTCTTTTTTCCTCTGAAATCGGGCGGCGATTTCCTCCGGCTCCTCGCCGGTGACCGCTGCCATCACCAGCTCGAACAGCTTTTGATAAGCAGGAAAGGGCAGATCCATGGTGTCAATCTCCTTAAAGCCGGAACCAAAGGCCAGCTTGAGGGCTTCGTCCATCTGGTCGCTTTCCTCGGTGAGGTTCAGCTTCATCAGCTTTTTTACGGTCTTCTGTCGGTTGTCCACGGGGTAGCATTTATCGCCAATGCGGATTTCGGGAGTACCGGTCAACAGTTTTTCATCCAAGGTATACAGTTTGCTCATATCATTTTTTCCTTTCAAAATAGGGTTAAAAATACCCCGCCCAGGGATGGGCGAGGCTTATGTACTGTTCGGTTGTGTTTGGCGCTTAATACTCCACCGCCAAGACCGCAGGGGTAAAGGTGGGCTTGCCATCGCTGAGGATTTCCACCTCCAGCGGGGCCACATCCCGGCTTTCACCGCCGCCGGGGTTGGTTACATTCACCACGCAGTCAAATTTCAGCTTTGCGCCGCTGGGAAAGGTCCATTCAAACTGGCTGTTGCAATCTTCGCCGGTGCACCATGCCAACCCGGCCAGATAATCGTTGCCCGCATCGCCCACATGGCGCTTGCCGGTCAGGGTAATGGTCAGGGATTTACCCGTGACCATGCGGCGCATCCAGCCAGCAGCCTCCAGGGGGCTCCACTCTGCGGTGTTGCCGTCAATGGACACGCTAAAGCTTTCCATCTCCGCAATGGTTACCAGGGCATCGCCGCTGCGGCCCCTGTTGTTGATTTTAAATGCATTCTCATACACAGGATACACGCCTGTTTTTGCCATTGTTATTCACTCCTTTTACAAGTTAAGGTGACACGAATACAATATTCGTGGATTCCTTTTTCATCTCTGCCCAGTGGGATGGGGCTTGCTCCTGCATCGGCGCAGTAGACGGCGGCGCCGTCCATATCGGTATTGGTTAAGCCGTAGAACAGCCGCCATACCTCCTGGGCTTTTTGTTCTGCCTGTACGGCACTTTGCGTCCAGTGCACCAGAATATCTGCCCGAAGGGTTTCGGTGAGGGTTTGGGCTGCACCGCCCAGGCAAATCCTTGCGCCGCCTGCCACCTCTTTGCGATACACCCCGATAAAGCGGCTGGCGTTGCCGTCAATGCTGCCAATGCGGATGCCCTCGCCCACATCCATTTGACTTTTCAGCCAGTTTTTCAGCTGTTCGGTGGTCATGTTGCACCGCCTTTCAGCCGCTTTTCAAAGGTTTGGGGTACAAAGTCCTCCTGCTCGCCGCCTTCCAGCCAGTGCCGCAGCCATTCGCCCTGGGCGTTGGGGTTGTTGCCTTGCTGAAAATTGTACTCCGGATGAAAATACAGCCGCCTGGCTTGAGGGGCATCCGTTTCCAGCCGTGCGCCCATTTTCAGCGGCTTTACAAAGGTGCGGTTGTCCTGCATTTCGCCTGTATCAAAGGGCATGACCTGGGCCGTTACAACTTCGCCCCTTAGGGCTTCCATGGTAGCCACGGCGGCCTGCTGCGCTGCATCCTCCAGCTGGGCAAAAACTGCGTCGTCCAGCTCAATTTTAATGGCCACGGGTTACATCACCTCCAGCTTGGTGTAGTTCACGCTGCCGTCCGGGTTGCGGCCCCGGCTGGCCTTGTGGATGGTCCAGCGGTTGCCGTAAACCTCCACCGTGCCAGCCAGCTTGGGGCAGTGGGGGGCCAAATCGCCGGGGAACAGCAAGGTGCCGTTTAGGGTAACCAGCTGGCGGTCGGCGGTTACCACCTGCCGCTGCTGTTCGGAAAAGCTGCACAGGGCTTGAATCGGCTCCCTTGCAACGGGTGCGCCGTCCTCACCAATTTCACTTTCCAGAACCACAGTGACCGGGGTTTTGCAGGCCCAGGGAGCCACCAGGCTTGGCCATTTCATGACGCCACCCCCTACCAGATGCCCCGGTGGGCAAGCCCGGTGCGAATCAGCATACTGTACAGCGGCTGGCCCACGGTTACACCGCCCTGGCGCACCGTGCGGGCGGCGTCAAAACTCATGCTCACCCCATTGATGCCATAACTGGCAAGGGGGCTGTCCAGCAGCTCTCCATAGGTGTGCAGCCAGCCAGCCTGGAGGCACACCGCCTTTTTGATGCACTCCTGCTGGTAGCTGGCCAATGCCGGAAAGCCCTGGCGGCGGATGCGGCCAAAGCACACGGCGTCCACCTGATCGCTGGCTTGCTCCAGCAGGGCGGTGAGGGTGCTCTCATCCATGGACTGGCCCGGGCAGTACCGGGCAAATTCTTCTGCGGTTGCGTATGCCATATTACTCCACCGCCGCAGTGTCGATGTCCGCAAGCACGCTGGCCGCAGTGTCGGTATCCACAAACACGGAATCCACCTTGCCGTCCTTGCCGTTGGGGAAGGTGAACACATCGCTCAGCTCACGCTCCTGGTACAGGTAGCCGTCGCCCTGGGTGTGGGCGCCGGGGTTAAAGAAGTAGATGCTGGAGATTTTGGGCACCACCTTGGTGGTGAGGGGGCTGGCAATCAGCACATTGATTTTGTGGGCACCGGCGTGGGGCTCAAAGCCACCGTTTGCAGGCTCAAAGTTGAAGGCGTCGTAAAAAACCTCATCGTCGATGACCTCCATCACAGGCACGCCGTCAATGTCGGTGATGCGGGTTTCAATGCCTTCGCCGCCGTCCGCAATCTGGGTTACATTGATGGTGCGGGTAAACTCGGTGGACTGCTCCAGCGCATCCATAATGGCACTGGTAATGTACATAATCAGGCCGCCCTTGCCCTTGTAGCGGCGCAGCTTGCCGGCGGCCATGCACTTTTTCAGGTGGCCGTATACATTCGCCTTGGTGATGGTGGAGGCGTCGGTTTCGGTGTGGTAGCCCTCCAGAGCCTTGGCAGCGGCGGCAACCTTGGAGAAGAACAGGGCGTCTTTTTCGGGGCCGGACTGGTTCTGGGTGAACACCTGGGCAATGTTCTGGATGGATGCAGTGGCATTGCTCTCGTCCACATCCGCCTTATCCACCAAAAACTCAATGTCACGGTCGTGGGTTACGGTGTAGGGGTGGTCGGTCTGGGTGAATTCGCCACGGTTCCAACCGCCGTTGCGGCTGTGGTTCTTAAAGCCGCTGGTCTGCATGCTGGTAAAGTGGAAGGTCTTTGCATCCAGCCAGCGCACATTGGTGGTGATGAAGGGGGCGCAAAGGGTGTTCTGGCGCATAATCTCCACCAGTTCGGGGTTCCATTGCTGGGCGTGATTTACAGTATTAGCCATAGTCGTATTGTCCTTTCTTATCGGTTGAATTTATTCCAGGGCTTTTTGCTCTCGGTCTTACCGGTGCCGGTGGGCTTACCGGCAGCGGTGCGGCTGGGGTCGCTGCCCAGTACAAAGCCGCCGGTAGTCTTTTTGCCGGTTTGGGCGGGCTGCATCTTCCAATCCGGGTGGCGCTGCAGCACCTGTTCCATGGCAGACTGCACCGCCTCCTGGGTTACCTGGCCCGCTGCGGCTGCCTGTGCCATCGCCAGGGTGACAGCATCCTCCACCAGTTCGGGGCGAACCCCTGCGGCATAGGCGGCGTTACGGCTGTTGGCCTGCAAAAGCTGTTGTTCCAGCTGGGCCACACGGTCCTCTGCCTGGGGCTGGGTGGAAGGCTCCTGCTGGTCGGGCTGGTCTGCCTGCTGGGCGGCCGCTGCCTTGGGTTTGGGCTGCATCCCCTCCCTGGGTTCGGGCTGCTGCTTGTCTGCCTGTTCCTCACCCTCCTGCTGGGCTTGGGTACTGTCCTCCTGCTGGGTGGCGGCGGTGTCCTGCTGGGTTTCCTGCTCGCTCTGCTGTACCCCTTCGGCCTGGTGGGTTTCGGGGTCGTCCATCTGCTGGCCGGGTGCCTTTTTGGTGGTGGTTTCCGGCTGGTCTGCCTGGGTCTTTTTGCGCATGGTATCAGTCCTTTCTTTCGTCTTTGCAGTCATCTGCAAAATGGTATAAAAAATGCCCGTTCCAGCCTCATGCGGCCAGATACAGGCATGAAAAAAGCCCACTGCCCTTTTGGGGCGTGAGCTTTGGGGGGATATAAATTTTAATTGTTGGCCCTATTTTGTGCAATACACTTTTAAAAAACAGCCATTTTTAAAAACAAAATGATTATGGACGCTCTACGATTGGTGAGTAGTTTACAGAAAGCCATATTTTTTTTGGAGTTCCTTGAGCTTCCGATGGCACTCCCTGCTGAGTTCCGCTGTGTCCCATCCATCCAAGCCACGATAGCTTGCCGGTGGACGGAGTGCCTCCATCTTTTTTTCGTACTCCTCAAAGAGCGCTTTGGCTTCCTGCATATAATCGGGGTACTTAGGGGAATCTTTATCTACCACGGCGAACCTCTCTTCCGTAGCGAAAACCATACTCTTCCGCAAGTAGCTTCATGGTCATGTGATACTCATCCAGGTCAGGGTCAATTTCTCCTGTGAATTTCATTTCCATTACAGGGCCTTTTCGGATTGATTCAAACATAACCGTAACTTCTTCATACCTGGCGAAAACAGTTTGTGGTGTCCGTTCCATAAAATAAATATATCGGTCATCGCTTGCTTGGGAATATTGTACTTCATTTTCCAAGAAAAATCCAGCATCTTCACCACTTAAAGAGTAGTGCGTTTTATTTGCCGGATGATTGTGGTAAGAATACGATCCTGCCAACGACTTTCCAAACACTGTTTGAATTGCTTCTGGATGTACCTCGCTTGCAGTTCCTTTGGTTCGCCATACCGTTCCATCCGTCAAAATCGTACAATCTTCTTCATGTTCTAAATCAAAAGTCTGTTTTTCCACCTCGGCAAGAAATGCTTTTGCCGTCTTATCGCTCATGTTGGGCAGCTGCCCGATTTGCTTCGGCAAATTTTCCGTTGCCTGAGACTTGTCGATATTCTCTCCTGCTGAGCGCCCATTTTTCGCTTTCACCCCATCGTACCGCTCACGCCAGGGGTCCCGGCGCAGTACATCGCCATGGGTATCCACAAAGGCTTTCAGCTGCTTTTGCAGGCGGCGTACCTCTCGCCGGGCTTCTTTGGCGGCTTGCTCGTCCTGCAAGCCCTCGGCCTCTCGCTTTGCCTGCCGAATCCTGCGCTCCATGGCTCGCTGTTTTGATTCCAGCCGGCTGGTTGCTTGGATTTTCGCCTTGTCCATGGGCTTGGGCCTTGTGCTGATGCCCTCAAACCAGGTGGTGAGGGTATGCCGGCAGTTTGGATGGAATAACCCCGCCTTCATGGCCACGCTCAACAGGGGGTACTGCTTGCCGTTGCGGCTTATGCCATAGGTGCCGCCGGGGGTGTGGGGGCCGTTGTACACCTGGAACACATCGTCTATGTAAACCAGCCCCTGCCAGGGCAGGCAGGTATCGCTGCACGCCCCGTACTGGCTCACCAGCACCGTGTCCACCCCAAGGGTTTCCCGGAGGGCGGCTTCTCCCTGCAAAGTTGCCCTTGTGCTGGCGGTGCGCAGTGCCATTTCTGCATAGCTGGCAATGTTCACCTGCCTGCCGTTTTTGTAGCGGATGCACTGGATGCCCTGGCGCAAAAAGTCCTTTGTGGCATCGTCCACCGCTTGCTTTAGGGTCATGCTGCCGGTGGCCATACCAAGGGCGGTTTTGCGGATGGTCTGCCGGTATACATCGTCCATGTACCGCAATGCGGCCTTCTGGCTGGTTTGGTGGGCGGCTTGCATCTCGCCTATCAAGGCATTCACCTTGCGGTCGTTCATGGCAAAAAAGCCCTCAGAGCCGCCCTCGGCGTACTGCTCCTGCAAAAGCTGCCGGGTTTCCTCATCCAGCCGGGGAGCATACCGGGCCACAATATGACGGTTCTCGGTTTGAAAGCGGCGCAAATCCCGCAGCTTTGCCGCCTGCCACGCCTCCCAATGCTCGGGCACATTGTTCTTGCCACCCTCCTTCTGTTCCTGGGCGATGTGGCGGCCCATGTTGCGTTTCAAGCTTGCCACCAGATCCAGCTCCAGGGCACGGAACAGGTCGGCCACCTCCTGGGCGGTCATCTGGCTACCTCATCCAGCAGGGAGGGTTCGGTCATGTCCTCCACACCACGCTCAAAGCGGATGCGCTGAACTTCGGCTGCCTTCCAGTCCTCGTCCTTGCTGGTGCCCCAGAGTTCGTCCACCTGGGCCTCCACGCTCATAATGGAGCTGCTGGCTGCACTGGCAATGGTTTTTACCCGGCTGTCAAAATCCGGTGCGCCGTACTCCCCAAAGCCGATGGCAGCGGCGTAGGGCTGGGGGGTGCGGCCCTCTAAAATGTCCTGGGCTTGCAGGGCAATTTCCGCCAGTTTGGGCAACGCCTTTTCCAGTACAGCCGTCATGGCGTTTCGGGTCATGCCGGTGATGTCCTTTTTCTCTCGCTGGGCTTCGGCACTGGCCATACGGCCCACATCAATGCCCAGGGTGGCCGGGCTTACAATGCCCTGCAAACACATATCCAGTGTGGCGGTGTAGCTGGCCACAAAGGCTTCGTAGCGGATTTCCGGCTGAACGGTTTCGATTTTATTGCCGCCATTTTCTCCTGCGCTGTTTTCGATGTGTACAAACTCTGTGCCAAAGGCGTTTACATTCATTAGGCTACCGTCTGCGTGGTTTCTGGGAATCAGTGCTTCCGGAATATACTTCTGCACCCTTCCGGCCCGCACCGCATCCAGCCACTGGCTGATGATTTCGTCGTGTGCGTCGAAGGCGTCGGTTTTGCTGTCGAAGATGCTTTTGCCCCGGCCCGGATACCGCCCGGACGGCCAGAATTGCAGAGGCACCGCCAGCATGACCTGGCTGTTAAAAGTTACAGGCTGCAGGTCTGCACAGCTTGGTTCAGCGGCGAGGGGCAGTTCCTTTTCGCCTTCAAAGAGCTTGTAGGTTACACTGCCGGGGCTGTAGATTTCCCTCAGCAGCCGCTTGCCCATGGGTGTAAGGAAATGCACCTGTGCCACCCTGCCATGTCGGCGCACATACTCCACACGGCTGCCGTCCCAGTATTCCAGAATGGGCTTTTGGCTGAGGGTGGTGTCCATGCTGATTTTAAAGGCACCGTCCCCAGTTACCAGGGTATCTGCCACCGCCTTGCCCACCAGGGCAGAAAAATCATTTTCCGCCGCAATCACCTCCCACCGGCTGGCGGCCTGGCTGTCTGTGGTGAACTCCATCCGGCCCAGGTCTGCTTTAACAATCCCGGCCAGACTGTCCACCAGAATCCCCGGCAGGCCGCTGTGGGCCTTGCGAATCTGCTGGCTTTGGGGTGCTGCCGCCCAAAATCTTGCACGGCCCACCGCATCCTCGCTCAGATGCTTAAACAGCTGGTCAATCTCGGAGGCGTCCCCCCGGTACCAAATCTGGTTGCGCAGCACATTGGTGGCGTGGTTCACCGATTCCCGAATGGTTACGCTCCGCCCCTGGGCCGGTTGGATGTTCAGCCAGCTTTGTATCATTCCTTTCACCTTCTTCCAAAAAGTCATTGTTTCACCCTTCCTATTTTTTCTTTGTAGGGCAGCCAGCTGTACTGCTCTGAGTTCACGGCATGGTCGTTGCGGTCTTCCGGTTCGTCCTTGCCTTCTTTCCAGCTGTATGCGTTGTACTCCTGTACCAAGGGGGCGCAGGTTTCCTGCACCATAAGGTGGTCACCGTGGGCAAGCCAGCCAATTTCCAGCTGGATGCGGTCGAGAATGGGCATCTTTTTCCATGCCGGAACAAAGTCGTAGATGCTGCCGTTCTGCCGCTTGTATTTGCCGCACTCGGTAATGGTGGCCTGGTCGGCACTGTCAATGTACACCGTGCGGGCAAAACCCCAGGCGGTGCGCTGCCGCTCCAGAAACTCCACCAGAATGGGCGGTATATCGCTGGGGGCAAGGGGCGGAAGGCGCCGCCTTGCCCGTTCCTTGTTGCTGTGGACTTCGGCGGCGAGGGTGACCTTGCGCCGGTCGGACAAAATCCCCGTGAACACAAAGGCAAAGGTATCGTCGGTTTGCTGGCTGTAACTGGTATCCACGCCGCAGGATAGCTGCACCCAATGCAGGTTGTTTTCTTGCATCGCCTGCCGCAGCTGTGCCGCCGGGATGAGATTGCTTTGCTGTAAGTTAAAGACCAGACCCGTTGCTCTGCCCCGCAGGCCCAGAATCTTATTTTTGTGGAGCTTGGTTCCCACCGGCACCATGCCGATGATTTGCTGAATCTTTTCGGGCGGTAACCCTTCGTTGTGGTCAAAGGAAAAAAACCAGTGTACCCAGCCTTGCTTGGGTTCCTGGTTCAGCTGTTCCAAGATTTCTTTCGGGGTTTCGTGTGCCCACTGGGGCAGGGGTCTTGCGTGGTTGACAAACTCCTCGTAAATGGGCAAGGATGGGTCGTCTGGGTTGAGGGTGGCCAGCAGATAGTCGCAGCGCATACTGGTCTCCCGCACATACTCCATGTCGGCAATGTTGATTTCGTCAATGTACAAGCAGCCGTACTGGCCACCCAACGCCTTTTTCCAGCGGGCTTTGTTGTCGTACCCCAGCACATATACCACCTTGGCCCCCTGTGCAGTGTGCAGCAGAATGTGGGGCAGGCTGTGTTTGCCTTTGCCGCTGGGGTTGTACTCCACCAGCGGGCCGAAGTCGTCCAGAATGCCCAGCTCCTTGGTGATGATGTTCTTCTCAATGGTGCCAAGGTCTAACCCCGACAAGATGTGCAGCTGTTTGGGGCTTTGGGCCACACGGAGCATAAACTTGAAGATGCCCACCGTGGTTTTGCCTGCGGCGGTGGTCCCCTCCAGAAACTCCACCGGGGCGGTGCAGCGCAGAAACGCCTTGTATTTGTCGCTTAGAACGAGCGTTGCCATCTTAGGAAGCGTCCTTACACTGCTTCAAGCCGTGCTGAACTCCGCGCTGAAAGGCTTCGTTCAGGTCTTTGAGGTAGTCGCTCATCAAGGTTGCCTCTTCATCCGTAAAGCCGCAATTTTCTTTTGCTTTTTGTTTATAAAACTCTACATCAATCGGGAATTTCACTCTGTCCTCCTTATTTCAACTGCTGCAAAATGCTCTCCAGCTTGCCGGTGTCCGGGGTCTGGATGTCCACCTTTTCCCGGAACATTCCCAGGTTTTTGCCCATGAGTTCCAGGGCTTTCAGCTTGTCCGCCATCCTGATTTCGATGCCGCCCTGCCCCTGTTTCATGGCCACAATGGCTTTTCGGGTATCGGCAGGCACATCTTCGGTATCCGCAAGGACAAGTTCGCCGCCCTCAACCTTCGCAACCTCTGTGGCATTGGCAAACCCGACGGCCGCCAGTTCCAGCAGCACCCGCTCCGGGCTCACCGCCCGCCGGGCCATCTGCTTGCGCCGCTGGGCAATGTAGTCCTGTATCTCCTCACGGTTCAGCAGCTGGTAGCTTTTTGCCCGGGCGAAGGTCTCGCTGTACCCGGCGGTTAAAGCCGCCCGGTATGCGTTGCCGCCGTTGCTCAGGTAAGCCTCCGCAAAAGCCTTGTGTTTTGGTTTCAGTGCATCCGCCAATGCCACCACCTCTCTGTTTGTTTTTTGTCCCCTAATCCCACCCGCCAGCGTCTCCTGTGCCGGCTGCCACAAATTTTGCAATAAAAAAGCCCATACCAAAAGGCATGAGCAAAAATAGTTTAAAAACCCCTTTACATACTGCTAGCAGTATGCTATAATAACAGTATGAAAGGAGGTTCACAGAATGTTGGAAAAAACAATTTCCGTCTTGGAAATAATAAAGGACTTGCTTGAAATCCTCGTTCTGGTTTTGACAGCCCGACAGCTCATAAAAACCAAAAAGAAAAAGAAGAAGAAATAAGCAAGTCCCGGGAGGGCGAAAGCCCTCCCCCCTTAGGGAGCTTTATTATACCACATTCTGTATCAAAAATGAAGGTAAAAATCAACTGTCTTTTGCTGGCCCTGATTGTTCTGAACATTCTGGACGGCGATTTTTCCAGCCCATCCGTTTTAGATGGAATCAAAATCGCATTGCTGGCCCTGTGCCTGTATTTAAACAACCGAAAGGATTCCAATTCCCATGAGTAAAACTTCCACCGCTGCAAAGCAACGCTATCTGGATAAAACTTATTCGCAGGTTGCTGTGCGCCTACCCAAAGAACTTGTTGCTGAATGGGAAGCTCAGTTAAAAACTGACGGTATCTCTAAAGCAGAGTTTTTTCGGCAGGCCATTCAATCCTATCTAAAAAAAGCCGGGGAGTAATCCTCGGCTTTTTTCTTTTTTGCCAAACCAGTCATTCACATTGCAAGCAGCTGCTGGGGAATCTCCAGCTGTGCCAGGGCTTTTTCATGCAAGCGGCGCAGCCAGCGTTCGTCCATGCAAAGGCTCTCGGCGGCCTGCTGCCAGGTCTGCCCCAGCAGATACCGGTGCACCAGCAGCCGCCGGTGGCGTTCATCCTCCACGCTGTCCAGCAGCTGCTCAATGTCTTTGCGCCAGGCCATGGCCTGCTCCAGCTTTTGGGCCAGGCGTTCCCGGGCATCCTCCAGCTGTTCCACCGCCCGCTCCAGCCGGTGGATGTTTGGCCCTCCGCCGGTGCACTCGGTTGTAAGCAGGGGGCTTGTGCGGACAGCCAGCTCCCGCAGTTCCAGCAGCTGGCAGCGGATGTCTTCCACCTGCCCCACCAGCACCCGGTACTGGGATAGATATTCTTTTTTCTGCTGGTTGTTCATGGGGCACCTCTGTCAATTATGTTAATCGGGCGATTGCCGTTTTGTAAAACTCCTCGTTGATTTCAAACCCTACATACTGCCGCCCGGCATTTTGACAGGCCACTGCCTTTGTACCGCTACCCATGCAGCAGTCCAGTACAAGCTGGCCCGGTTCTGTATAAGTACGCACCAGATACTCAAACAGTGCCACCGGCTTTTGGGTAGGGTGCAGCCCATCCCTCTGGCATGGGATTGTCAGTACCTGTCGGGGGTAATTGGTAAAACGCTGTACACTTTCTTTTTCCAGCCCTCCAGTGCGGTATATATGGGCATCGTTCAGCTTTTTGCCGGGCACTCTTCGTGGTTTTTCCAGTGCTACAAGCCCCTGGGGATTGTAGGTTGGCTTTTTGCGGTAGAACACCACCACCTCCTCCACACATCTGAGCGGCTGCACCTTGGCAAACGGAAACCCGGTTACCTGGTTTTTAAACCAGTACCAGCAGTACCGAAACGCCTTTGGGTTACTATTAATCAGCTTGGTGGTAAAGGGCTGGGCCACCGTCATAACAATGGCACCGTTTGGTTTAACCACCCGGTTCAGCTGCTGCCAAAGAGCATCGAATGGGATGAGTGTATCCCAATGCCCATCTGTTGTGCCATACGGCAGATCGGTCAATGCCATATCCACACAGCCATCCGGCAGCATCGCCATGCCTGCAATGCAGTCCATGTTATAAATTTTGTTTTTGTAATTCTCCATCGGTCGCTCCTTTCTTTCAGAGCGGCCAAAACCACAACGGGCGAAATTCCGTTACCCCTTCGCCCTCATGCAGGCAAAACGGGCATAAAAAGACCCCGGCCAGTTACGGCCAGGGTTTGTATAACAGGCAGACTACTGCTGCCGCCGTCTGCCAGGGCGGCCAAGAGGAGGGTTGTCCGGCCCATGCCCTGAGCCGTGTCTGGCAGCGCCTGTGCGCTCTTCGACTGTTACAGGATACCATGCAAAGGCTGTGCATTACTACGCCATTTTCTGCCTACAGGTATTTACTTAAATTTGTGATTGCCTTCCCCTGAAGCCGTATGCAGGCATGGACCGAACGCTCGTCATCATCCCCATAGAGCACTACGGCAATATCTTTCCAGGGATTCAAGCGAACCCCATATCCATCCAGGTACCGCAGGCGCAGTACCTCCCGTTCCAGCGGGTCAGGCAAGGCCGCCACCGCCTCCTCAATGGCAGTCATTTCCCGGCGGTTGGCTTCAAGCAAAGGCTGCATCCTGGCCTGGTATTCCAGATATGCCTCCACCGCAAGAGCCAGCCGGTCTGCGTTGCAGCTGGTACCCTTGCTGCCATCCGGCCCGGCCTGGGGCGGCAGTTCCGCATTGCTGCGCAGCCGGGCAAGCCGTTCCAGCCGGTTCTCGTTCTCCTTTTTGAGCGATATGTACCGGGCAAGCCGCTCTTTGGTTATTGGCTCCATAAATTTTCCTCCCACGCTCCTTTGCATAAACACTAACGCTCAGAAAACCGCTTGCCACGAACGCCGGACGGCTTAATGCGGTTTCCGGTGCAATCATCTTAATCAACGCAAATTTCTTTGATTTCTTCAAGGTTATAAGTACATACAACGGTGTTGCCGTCAGCACCAACCAAGCTGTAGCACCCTTGGCCACGGTACAAAAGCTGTGAACCGCTTTTCAGCTTTGCACAGCCTTTATCTCGCATAGCCCGAACGGCCTTGTTCCAATCTGTTTTTGTCATCTCGACACCTCCAGCAATTCCCCGCATTTTTTACAAACACCCAAAACCGCCACGCTCAAGTCAAGGCTTCTGCCGCAAACCTGGCATCTTCGCTCTGGTGTGGGTGTGGTATTGTTTTGCGCTCTGACATAATCCAGCATATCTTCCTTTGCCCACCGGATTACCTGCCTGTCAAAGCTCCCTTCAGGCAGACTGTCCTCCATTTGCTCCAGCCGTCTAATAGCGGCTATCCGCTGCAATTTTGTCATACCTTTTCACCTACCTTTTCCAACCTGGTTTGCTCCACGGTGGCATCCCCTTGCAGGCGAACCCATACGCATGGTTCGGGGCCGTACTGCTTGCGAATTAGCAGCTCTGTAACCTGTGCATCATCATCGTAGGCCACACCATTCAGGGCATCCAATACCACCTTGGCAATGTTGTCCAGGTCAGGCTTGCCGGTATGCGGCACAGCACCCATCAGGCAATCCTCCCGGCGGCGTTTGGGGTAGCTTTTGGGCACGCTATGTATCACAAGGATGGTGGCCCGTATAGGGGCTGCCAGACGCACATCCCCAATCTGCCGGGCAAAGCACGCCCTGATATTCGCCTCATACCCTTGGGTATTTTTGGGGGTGTAAATCTGGGCAATGGGCTTTCCGTGGCTGTACATCACCCTCGCTCTGGGGCGCTCCTTGGCTTTTGCCGGTCCTGGTATCTTGAATTGAATCTCCTGCATTCGTTCCTCCAACATCCGGGCGGCTTTTGCCGCCCGGATCTCTACATCTGCATTATGGATTGCTGTATCTGCCGTTGGGTCTGGATAATGTTCCATATTATAGAACATCCTCACTCCTCCCTTTTCAAGCGCAGCGGACGGTGCACCACCCGTTGCAGGATGTCGTTGCCGCTGTGCTGGGGCCTGTCCACCCTTTGGTTGTGGCCCGCCCTTCGCCTAACCTGCTCCGCTTCATAGGCCGCCAAATCCATCCCCTTTGCCCTGCAATCCTCCAG
>CALWNE010000021.1 GCA_944382705.1 uncultured Allofournierella sp. | reverse complement strand
TATACGACCGCTTACACCATGGTCAATGTTCCATACGGTTCCCTGCACTCCGTCATCACTGAAGACCCGAAGCAGCGCACCTCGCTTTCCACCTTCCGCAGCATCGGTGCGGGTGTTGCTGCTGTTCTCGTCATGCTGCTTCCGCAGGTCGTGTATGTGGATAACGTGCTTTCGGAAAGCCGGATGTTCCTCGTGGCTGTCGTATTTTCCGTGGTGGCCTTTTTTGTGTTTATCCTGCTTCGCAAAATGGTGACGGAACGTGTCGTTCGCGAGGAACGCGTAGAAAAGGTCAGCTACCTTTCCACGATCAAGTCCTTTTTCACGAACCGCGCGCTGCTCGCCATCACTATCGCGACCTTCGCTGTTGTGGCGTTTCACAACTCCTCCGCTTCGGTCAACAACCTGGTATTCCAATTTTATTTCCATGATGCGGAAAAAGCGTCTTTCGCCATGATCGCCTCCTATGTACCGCTGCTGGCGCTCATGCCGTTCGCCTCTACGATCGTCGGCAAGGTCGGCAAAAAGCGGTTCATCGTTCTCGGGGGCTTGGGCAGTATGCTTGCGGGTATTCTGATGCTGTTCCTGCCCATCACGCCCGACACAAAAGGCATGGTGCTGTATATCGCCGGGCTGATGCTTGTCAACATCGGCAGCTGCGTGTTCCAGATCATCGTGTGGGCGATCGTCGCCGACTGCATTGAAATGAGCTACCGCAAAAAGGGCGTGCGCGAGGAGGGGTCGCTTTACGCGATCTATTCCTTCTTCCGCAATCTCGCGCAGGGCGTCGGTTCCGCCGTCGTGGCGCTGTCTTTGAGCGCGGCCGGCTATGTGGAATCCGCCCCCGTGCAGACCGACGAAGCCTCTGCAAAGTTCAAGACGCTGTATATCCTGCTGCTTGTTGCAGGGCTTGCGGTCATGACGGTCTCCATGAAATTCATCTATAACATCGACCTCAAGCAGGAGCAGGCGTTTGCCCCGGCAAACGGAGACGTTGCGGAAACCATGCAAGGAGAATAACTTATGCGTAACACAAAGCTTATCGATCAGGGCTGGCTGTTCAAAAAGGATGCGGATTGCTCGCCCGGCATGATGCTTACGGACTTCGAGGCACTCGATCTGCCGTACACCTGGAACGGTTCTGACGGGCAGGACGGCGGCAACGACTATTTCCGCGGGAAGGGCTGTTTTGTCAAGTCCCTTGCCGCTTCGGACTTGCCCGAAGGCGCAGAGCGCTATATTCAATTCGACGGCGTGAACTCGTCCGCCGAGATCTATTGGAACGGCGAAAAGATCGCGGCGCACGACGGCGGATATTCGACTTTCCGTGCGCGGCTTCCCGAAGTGCTCGAAAAAAACCTGCTCGCGGTGGTCGCGGACAACGCGCCGAACGACCACGTATATCCGCAAATGGCAGACTTCACGTTTTACGGCGGCATTTACCGCGACGTAACGCTCATCGGCGTGCCTGAAAACCATTTTGACCTGCTGTGGAACGGTGCGCCGGGCCTGATGGTCACCCCCGTTATGGAGGGGAAGGACTGCACCGTTACGGTCAAGACCTTTGTGCAGTGCAAAACGCCGTGCGGCATTCGTTATGAGATCCTTGCGGACAATGAAACGGTGTTGACGGCGGAGGTCACATCAGATAACACGGAAACGACGATGTGCCTTACAAACGCGCACCTTTGGGACGGCATACATGACCCATATCTCTACACACTTCGTGCGACGCTTTTGCTCGGCGGGGAAGCACAGGATGAGGTCTCCGCGCGCTTCGGCTGCCGCAGCTTCCGCATGGATGCGCAAGAGGGCTTTTTCTTAAACGGCAAGCCCTATCCCCTGCGCGGCGTTTCGCGCCATCAGGACCGGCCCGGCATCGGCAATGCGCTGAAGTCGGAACATCATAAAGAGGATATAGACCTCATCTGCGAAATGGGCGCGAACACGATTCGGCTCGCCCACTACCAGCACGCGCAGGCGTTTTACGACCTGTGCGACGAACGCGGGCTGGTCGTTTGGGCGGAGATCCCGTATATCTCGCAGCACCTGCCGAACGGCGTGGAAAACACCAAAACGCAGCTGACGGAGCTCATCTGCCAGAACTACAACCATCCCTGCATCGTGACGTGGGGCCTTTCCAACGAGATCACGATGCACGGCGCGGCGGATAAAGGGCTTTTAGACAATCACAAAATGCTCAACGACTTGGCACACAGCTTAGATAAAACCCGTCCCACCACGCTCGCGGTGCTGACGATGTGCGGCATGGACGAAGCCTATGTGCACATGACGGACATCGTCTCCTACAACCACTACTTCGGTTGGTACGGCGGGACGGTCGATATGTACGGGCCGTGGTTCGACCGCTTCCACAAAAAATACCCGAACCGCGCCATCGGCATCAGCGAATACGGCTGTGAAGCCCTCGACTGGCATACCTCGGAGCCCCAGCAGGGCGATTACACCGAGGAGTATCAGGCGTATTACCACGAAGAACTCATCAAGCAGATCATAGACCGCCCCTACCTTTGGGCAACGCATGTTTGGAATATGTTTGACTTTGCCGCCGACGCCAGAGCCGAGGGCGGTGAAAACGGCATGAACCACAAGGGACTTGTGACCTTTGACCGCAAATACAAAAAAGACAGCTTTTACGCCTACAAGGCATGGCTCTCCGGCGAACCGTTCGTGCACATCTGCGGCAAGCGGTATGTGCGGCGCACGGAAGATGTGACCAAGGTCACGGTGTATTCCAACCGCGACGAAGTAGAGCTGTTTGCCAACGGCAAGAGCGTCGGCGTACAGCAAAAGGGCAAATACCCGTTCTTCTATTTCAATGTGCAAAACGAAGGTGAAACGGTGCTCGTCGCAAAGGCGGGCGAAAGCACGGATGAAGCAAAGCTCCAAAAGGTTGAGAAATTTGATGAAAGCTACCGCATGAAAGAGGCCGGCGGCGTCATCAACTGGTTTGAGATCACGATGCCCGAGGGGTATTTTTCCGTCAACGACACCATCGGAAGCATCCTTTCTACGGCGCGCGGCAAGCTGTTTATGCTGAAATTTGCGAAGGTACTGCTGTCCGGGGTGAAAGGTGATTCTGAGCAAAAGCCCAAAGATAAGAAAAAAGGCGTAAATTCCAAAGTCCGCTCCGTTTCGGGCTTTACGCTCAACCGCACGATGTTCGACATGGCAAAGGGCTTTACCGTAAAGCGCGTGTTCGCGATGCTCGGCGGCAAATTTACAAAAGAGCAGATCTTGGATTTAAACAAAACTTTAAATAAGATCAAAAAACCAAAAAGGAAATAACGGCTTATAAAGGCACAGCGGGCATCCGGAAATCGGATGCCCGCTGTTTTAATTTTGCAACGTCTTGTATGCCTCGCCCAAATTTTGCATCGCTTCCAAAATCGGTTTAAGACTTTGGCCGAGTTCCGTCAGGGAATATTCCACACGCGGCGTATTCTGAAAACGGCGGCGGCAAGGCGCTGATCGATCAGTTCACCGGTGCGTTCGGCGAGATTTTCGACAGCTCTGTGCACAAGATCACGCATGTGATCGGCGAGGGCAAGGTGACCATCGGCGGCATCGACTTTATCATCAAGCAGACCGCCGAGGCCTTTGATATTGAGATCCCCGAGATCAACGCCGTTTACACCCATATGCTCGGGCGTGACTGCCACTCCATCGTAGCGGGCACAGGGCACGCCGACGCGATGATCGAAACACTTAAAGGTTATATCGAAAAGGGCTAAGATACTTTTTCGAGTATCTTAGCCCTGTTGGTTTTTCGCAAGTATGCCCTGTCCTGTTAGAATGATTAGTATATATTTATTAACGACAAACATTAAAAAATAGTTGACAAACATATCTTGGAAGTGTATACTAAAGCTATACCAACAGAGGAGGTAATATTTATGGATAAAATCATCAAGACATCCAAAACTATTCGAGCAATTCTCAAAGTTCTTTTTTGGGTGGTTGCCGTAGTAAGTGTGGTTATTTTGGCAGCTATCCTTGTTGCATTATTTATGAAAGGCGGTACAGCATTGGATGGTGGTTTTTCTATCACACTTGGGAACTATTCACTGCTTTTAAATCAGGAGTATTCTTCGCAACAGCTTACATCGTTGCTTTTTATGACATTTGCAAATGTTGCACTATTTGGAACATTGTCCTGTTACATCATTAGGGTACTTCTGAATGTATTTGAACCAATGTCTCAGGGGAAGCCTTTTAGCACAACTATAAGTGTTGCTTTGAAAAAGCTGGCGTATGCGATTCTAATTATGGGCATTATAAGCTTTGTTCTTCAGATTGCCACGAATTTGATATTCTACAATGTATTTGATATTCCGTCTCTATTCAACGCAGACAGGGTAGAGTCTTGTTCTATATCAATTGTGAGTGACGGGAGCTTTATTATTTGGTTCTTTATTCTTCGTTTGGTCGGTCACATCTTTAAATATGGGGAAACATTGCAACAATTATCGGATGAAACATTGTAAATTCAAACAGGAGGGAGATTATGCCAATTATTTTAAGATTGGATAGGGTTATGGCTGATAGAAAAATATCTCTCAACACATTGTCTGAGAAAGTTGGAATAGCCAATGTTAATTTATCAAAAATTAAAACAGGCAAAGTGAGTGCCATTCGTTTTTCAACATTAGAGGCAATTTGTGAAGCATTAGATTGTCAACCAGGTGACATTTTAGAATATCAACCGCCTATAACTGATGACAAATAAGTATCAATACAACTGGCATGTCATACGGTGGCCACTTGAGTTACCGGCTGGTCTACAATAATTTGTCAAATGCAGCCCATAATACAATGCGCCCCCTAAAGTCAAAGGGGGTGCATTGTATCAAAATAAGAGTTATTAGCCATACAATCGGCAGGTTCCGGCTGGGGCTTGTCGATTTTTTGTTTGGTCAAACTGGGGCGTTCTTGTGTTTTATGCGGTGTTGTGGCATAATACATACAGAAAAACTCCTGCCACAGGTGCAGTATTCCAGCGTTTTAAGGCAGAGTGTGGCCTTGCAAAAGTACAGGCCAAAAGAAAGGAACAACCCATGAAACAGACATTTCAGGTAACCGGCATGAGCTGTGCCGCCTGTTCGGCAGCGGTGGAGCGAGCCGTCAATAAGCTGCCTGGCATCCACCAGGCACAGGTAAATTTGCTGGCCAACCGGCTGGTGGTGGAGTACGACCCGGCAATGCTGGAGGAACAAGCCATCTGCCAGGCGGTACAAAAGGCGGGATATGGAGCGTTCCCTGCCCAGAGCAGTGGCCGGCCTGCCGACAGCCTTCCCCAGACCGCCCAACCAGACCCGGTACAGGCCGAAATGGGCCGGATGAAACGGAGGCTGATTGCATCCCTGGCTTTTTTGGTGCCGCTGATGTATGTATCCATGGGGCATATGATGGGAGCACCGCTGCCCGGCTGGATGCACGGTCAAGCCGGGGCGGTGCCCTTTGCTCTTACCCAGCTGCTGCTGGTTCTGCCCATTTTGTATATCAACCGGCACTTTTTTAAAAGCGGCTTTGCCAGCCTATGGCGCCGCAGCCCCAACATGGACACCCTGATTGCCCTGGGCAGCGGTGCAGCGGTGCTGTACGGCATTTTTGCCCTTTACCGCATTGGCTGGGGGCTGGGCACCGGGAATTTAACCCTGGTGGACCAATACCGGATGGATTTGTATTTTGAGTCTGCCGGTACCATTCTGACCCTGATAACCCTGGGCAAATGGCTGGAGGCCCGTGCAAAGGGCCGCACCAGCGCCTCGCTGAAAGCATTGATGGACCTGGCACCCAAAACGGCCTTGGTGCTGCGGCAGGGCCAGGAGGTGGAAATCGGTGCCGACGAGGTGCAGGTGGGCGATGTGGTCTGCATCAAGCCGGGGATGCGCATCCCGGTGGATGGTGTGGTGCTGGAGGGCGTTTCCAGTGTGGATGAGTCCGCCATTACCGGCGAGAGCATCCCGGTGGAAAAGACCCCAGGAGACCGGGTGGTGGCTGCGTCCATCAACAAAACCGGCAGTTTTACCTTTGAGGCCCGCAAAGTAGGGCAGGATACCACCCTGGCGCAGATCATTGCGCTGGTGCAGGATGCCGGTGCCACCAAGGCCCCGGTGGCCAAACTGGCCGACCGGGTAAGCGGCGTGTTTGTGCCGGTGGTAATGGTTCTGGCTGCGGTAACATTTGCTGGCTGGATGCTTTGGGGCCAAGGTTTGGAATTTGCCCTGGCCCGTGCCATCTCGGTGCTGGTAATCAGCTGCCCCTGCGCCCTGGGCCTGGCTACACCGGTGGCCATCATGGTGGGTACCGGCAAAGGCGCCCGAATGAATATTCTGTTCAAAAATGCCCAGGCACTGGAAGACGCCCACAGGGTAGATACGGTGGTGCTGGATAAAACCGGAACCATTACCCAGGGCAAGCCGGTGCTTACCGATGTGCTGCCGCTGGCGGGGCAAACCCCGGAACAGCTGCTGGCTCTGGCGGCCTGTTTGGAAAAGAACAGCGAGCACCCCTTGGCCGAAGCGATTTTACAGGGTGCCCAGGGAGCCGACCAGCTGCCCCCAGTCCAGGGGTTTGAAGCATTGCCGGGGCGGGGGTTAAAAGCCTGGGTAGAAGGGCAGCTTTATCTGGCGGGCAATGCCCGGTTAATGGAGGAGCATGGAATCTCGCTGCAAGAGGGGCGCCCCCTGGCGGATGAGCTGGCCCAGCAAGGCAAAACACCCCTCTATCTAGCGGATTCCAGCCGGTTGCTGGGGCTTGTGGCGGTGTCCGACCCCATTAAGCCCACCAGCCCGGCGGCCATTGCCCAGCTGAAGGCCATGGGCTTGCAGGTGGTTATGCTTACGGGAGACAATGCCCGCACCGCCGCAGCCATTCAAAAGCAGCTGGGGCTGGAACAGGTGGTGGCCGAGGTGCTGCCCCAAGATAAGGAGGCCCAGGTGCGGCTGCTGCAAAGCCAGGGCCGCAAGGTGGCCATGGTGGGGGATGGAATCAACGATGCCCCGGCCCTGGCCCGTGCCGATGTGGGCATTGCCATTGGAGCAGGCACCGATGTGGCCATCGAGAGTGCCGATGTGGTACTGATGAAAAGCGATTTGTGGGACTTGGTAAATGCCCTGCGCCTTTCCAAGGCTACCCTGCGTACCATCTGGCAAAATTTGTTCTGGGCCTTTTTTTACAACAGCATTGGTATTCCGGTGGCGGCGGGCGTATTTTACAGCCTGGGGCTGCTGCTCAATCCCATGCTGGGGGCAGCGGCCATGAGCCTTTCCAGTGTTTGCGTAGTGGCCAACGCCCTGCGGCTTAATCTGTTTGCTGCCCAAACCAGTGATGGCCTTGTTCACAGCCAAACCACCCAGGGAATCCAACTGGATGTTAGCACAATAAGCAAAGGAGAAACCACGATGAATAAGACGATTTTGATTGAAGGCATGATGTGTGGCCATTGCAAGGCTCATGTGGAAAAAGCCCTGAATGCGCTGCCGGGAGTGACCGCTGTGGCAGATTTGGACAATAAATGTGCCCAGGTAACCTTGGCCCAGCCGGTGGAGGACGCTGTGCTCACCCAGGCGGTGACCGATGCAGGCTATGAGGTAAAGGGCATTCAGTAAAACCTTCCTGTGACCATTCAATTTTTTGTAAATAGTACAGGTTCCGACATATTGCCCGGAGCCTGTACTATTTTTGTGCCGCAAAATGAAAGGGAATGCAATTAAAAGGAATAAGAGCTATTTTTAAAAATACTCCGGGCAATTGCTATTTCATAAGATGGGGTTACTTAAACAGCTGTTTTGGTAACTTTTTGGATAAATTAAACTATTAGTATAAAATTAGGAGTGAAATTAAAAGACAGGTCACAAAACAATTTTTGTAAAATGAAAAAGGTGAAAATGCTGCTTCAAAACCCTTTTTTAAGCTTGATTTTTAGGGTGAATCATTGTATAATGACAAGAAAAGTTTGCTGAGAAGCTTAAAAGAAATTTATCTGACTTTTGCAGAACAAAGCAATAAATTGTAACATAGTTTATTCTTTCTGTTGAAGTGGAATGGATAGAGTTTTTTTGGGAGTGATGTGTTATCAACTATTTTAAACAGGCTGCAGCGTTTTGTATGGTGATGCTGCTTTGCTTTATGCTGCCTTTTACGGGGTATGCGGCCCGCCACCCTGGCACCGGCCGTGTGGTTCGGGTGGGATTTCCCATACAGACGGGCCTGACCCAAAAAGATTCAGAAGGCAACTATACCGGCTATACGGTGGATTATCTGAATGCACTCAAGCAATACACCGGCTGGGAGTATGAGTTTGTGGAGGTAGAGGGTACCCTAGACGAGCAGATTCTTGCCCTGATGGATATGCTCCAGAACGGAGAAATCGACCTGCTGGGTGCCATGAATTACAACAGCAAGCTAAATGAGCTGTATGCATATTCGGCATACAGCTATGGCACCAGTTATACCGTTTTGGCGGTCAGGGCCGATAACCCTTATTTTTTAAAGCAGGATTACAGCAGCTGGAACGGCATTCGCGTGGGATACTACCACAAAAACGAAAAGCGAATGGAGCTGTTGGATAAGCTGGCAGAGGTCCAGGGTTTTGTATACGAAAAGGTATTCTTTGAAACCTACGATGAAATGATGCAGGGGCTGGATGATGGATTGATTGATGCCGTGCTTCAGGTGGATCTTTCCATGGAGAAGGACCTTAAGAGCATTGCCAGATTTAACCCCAATCCGTATTACTTTTGTGTGCCTTTAGCAAACAGTCAGCTGCTTGAGGAACTGAACCAGGGTCTTGCCAGCTTACAGGAGGCCAGACCCGGCCTGCAAAGTCAGCTCTATGCAGAATATTTTGACCGCAACGAGACATTTTCCATCTCCCGGGATAACCTGATGTATGTAAACTCCCTGGGGCGTGTGCGTGTTTTAATCTCCAGCGGCTCTGCGCCGATTCAGTATGTAAACGATAAAGGCGAGCCGGATGGCATGGTTACGGATTATTTTGAGCAGCTGAATCAAAAAATAGGCCTTTCCTACGAATTTGTGGTGTGTGACAGCTACGAAGAAGGCGTGGAGCTCATCAACAGCGGACAGGTAGACCTGGTGGCGGCAATTTCCAGCAATTCTGATTTAATTGAGGAATGCAGTCTGATGGTTTCGGTGCCGTACATCCAAAGCCGTATGGTACTGGTGAGCCGCAACGACGGATCGCTGGGGTCCGGCGCGACGACTCCGGCCGACAAAGCCATCCGGCGCTGGGGGAATGTGGAGCAGCAGCTCAAATTCATTGAGGATGGCAAGATAAAGCAATCCTACATGGACTCCTACTGTGTGAATTACTATATGAGCAAAAAGGATTTGTACAAAGACATCACGGTGGATTGGGACCATGACGATACAGAGCAGTATTCCATTGCGGTGGTGAGCCATGCCAATAAGCGGCTGCTGAACATTATTAACAGTTACCTGAATACCATCGAGGAGGATACTCAGCGTGAGATTTTGTATCAAAATACCATTGCTGGGGCGCAGTACACCTTTTTTGAGTTTTTAATAGTACATCGCTGGCAGATTATGCTGGGTGCAGTGGTTGCAATGTTAATTGGCATTTTGCTATATCTGGAACGGGTGAGTGCCCGCAACCATATGCTGGAAAAGACCGCAGCCGAAAATGAACGCCTTTACCAGTTTTCCGAGCTGGTTAACGAATGTCTGTTTGAGTATGAGTGCAAAAGCGACTCGCTGCGGATTGAAAACAGCTACATCTATTTCGGCGGCCAAAGGCGGATAGAGCATTTTCTTAAAACACTGGACAAAAATCGCCATTGGTCTGCCGCCGAAGCCGAACTGTTTGGCCACATTGCCCGGCTGATTCGGATGTATGCAGATGTAAGCGAAGATGTGGAGCTGAAAGAGGGAACTGGCGCTGGTTGGTATCGCCTGACGGTAAAGCCTATCCTGGATGACCGGAGAGAGCCTATGTATGTGCTGGGCCGTATTGCAGATATTCACATGGAGGTGGTGTCCAAGCGGGAACTGGAAGAAAAGTCCATGCGTGACCCTCTCACTGGTTTGTACAACCGCACAGGCGGCCAGAAAAAGGTGGAAATGTGCCTGAACCGTGCCAATGCAAATGGTGTAATGCTGCTGATTGATATCGACAACTTCAAACGAGTGAACGATACCCTGGGCCACCCAGAGGGCGACGAGCTGCTGCACCGTTTTGCTGTTTGGATGAAGGGATATTTCTTGCAGGGGTCTGTACAGTGCCGTCTGGGCGGCGATGAGTTCTTGGTCTATGTTCCTTGCCAATTCTCCATAGAGGAACTGACCGACCAGCTGGAGCGTTTAATGGAGAATGCATCCAGTTCTGTACTGCAGGAGTATGCTCAATACGGTGTTTCCCTCAGCATTGGTACAGTGGTGGTAACGCCGGATAAAAAATATACCTACGCAGAGCTCTACAAGGCGGCAGACTACGCCATGTATGTGGCAAAGATGGCAGGCAAGAATGGCTTTTTTATAAGCGATGATGGCCAGTGTATGCGTCAGACCTGCGTGGATTGCCGAAAGCATTGCAAGCGTAAGGATTATTTGAGGGAAAAGGGCCTGCGCTCCACCGATATGATTGATGTGGAGTCCATTGAAGAGGAGATTCAAGAGCAGATTCAAGTTTGATGCCTGTATCCCACAAACTTACATACAAAATGGCCTGGAGCAGGCTGTAAAAAAGGGCCCCCGTTTTTAGCGGGGGCCCTTTTTGCTGCATCTGTCTTTGGCAAAATAAAAAAGCATGGCGGACCGGGTGCCTCCATGCTTTTTTGCAAGCAGCAAATTCCCCGCAGCAAGCCTAACTTTAGGGCAGGGGGGGCAGGTGCCTGCAAACTGTTTTTTAACAAAAGGCGGTGGGCCAGCTGCACCGGCTGGGGGAGTTAGAGGGTGTGGTGCTGGCTATCCTGCTGGCGGGCTGCGGCAATCTGGCTGCGCAGTGCCTGCTCAGTATCGTCAAACAGCATGGACTGATTGTGCCGGAAATAGGCCGGGCAGCCAAATTGCTCAATGTACCAGGAAGTATGGAACCCGGCGGTAAGCTCGGTGGCAAAGAGCACCATCTCCTGGCTTTCGCCCAGAGCCTGTTCCAAAAAGGCAAAGGCGTATTCCAGCTGCTGGCCGGTTTGCTCGGCCAGCTGGCTGTGCTGGCTGGTCAGCTGGGTAAACTGCTCCTTTAAGAATGCAAAGGCATCCTGTGGGCGGTTCAGCTCCAGCTGGTGGAGATAGCCTTCCAGCTGCTGGGCTGCTGCCAACAAGGGAGCCAAAGCACTGCCATCGGCACCGTTTTGCTTGCGGCGGCTGATTTGATGCTGCAAAGCCATTAGTTCCGCTTGCAGCATCAGGGCTGCATCGGCATTGCTTTCTGCCTGTTTTACCCGCACAAGGGCCTGGTGCACCTGGCTGGTGGTTTCGTCCAGCTGCCACAGATTGTGGGTGCTTTCCCGCAGCCGAGCCAGCAAAAGGCCCAGCACGCTGAGCTTTTCGTCAAAGGGGGCGGCAGCCAGTTCCCGGGCCGAAAGCCCCTGAATATGGCCGGCCAGAATTTCATCCACCTGGTATACCTGCCGGTATTTTTCGTACAGGGCAAGGTAGGCGGCAAAATCCTTGGCAATGCGGGGCAGCTGCAGATACTGGCCCACCACCTCCTGGTCTGCCTTCTGGCCCAGGGTCTCGTACACGGTCAGCAGTTCCGATAAATCCTCCCAGCCACGGGCCGTTACAAACTGCATCCCACCGGGGGCAGCTTCCATGGCATAGAAGTGGTCCTTGCGCAAATCCAGATAAGAGAGGATGGCCCCGTGCAGGCCCTTGCGCAGGGCGTATTCCTTCCAAACTCCATAGTCCTGCTGGATGTCCATCCGCTTTACACGGTCCAGGGTGGCCACATCGAACTCCCGTACAGATTTGTTGTATTCCGGCGGGTTGCCTGCTGCAACCAGAACCCAGCCCTCAGGCAGACGCTGGTTGCCGAAGGTTTTGTATTGCAAAAATTGCAGCATCATGGGGGTGAGGGTTTCGGAAATGCAGTTGATTTCATCCAAAAACAAGATGCCCTCGGTTTGCCCGCTCTGCTCAATCAGCCGGTACACCGAGGCCAGAATCTCGCTCATGGTGTACTCGGTTACCGAATAGCTTTTGCCCCCAAAGGTCTCCTGCCGGATGAGGGGCAGGCCCAGAGCACTCTGGCGGGTATGGTGGGTGATGGTGTAGGCCACCAGCCCCAGATTCATCTCGGTGGCTACCTGTTCCATAATTTGGGTTTTGCCAATGCCCGGCGGGCCCATAAGCAGCAAAGGCCGCTGGCGCAGGGTGGGAATGCGATAGTTGCCGAACTGGTCCTTGGCCAGGTAGGCCCGCAGGGTGTCCATGATTTCCTGTTTGGCTCGTTTGATGTTCATGGCATTATGCTCCTTGTATCAATTCATCTTCGCTGATGAGCAGGCGTATACCCCAGGGGGGAACCCGTTCCGGGCTGCCCTGCCCAGCCAGCATTACAAAAGCAGCTTCAAAAGAGGGCCGGTAAGCAGGGTAAACCCCCAGGCCATCCGTAAAGTAGAGCAGCCCTTTCAGATGATGAAAGGCTCCCTGCTCCACCAGCTGCTGCACATGGTCAAATACTGGCCTGAAATCCGTGGCACTCTGACCAATGAGTTCAAAGTTTTCCATATAATCGGCCAGCTCCTGGGCGTTGGTAATGGTAACATCGGCCCGAATCTGGTCGTCACATTGCAGGATGCGCAGGTGTATGCGCCTAAAAAAGCTCTCGCTGTCCCGCACAAGGGCGTAGGTATAGGCAAGAAAACTGCGCACCAGCTGGCCGGAGGTGGACATGGAGGTGTCAATGGCAATGACCAAATCCTGAATCCGGCGGCTTTCCCGGCTTTCCAGCGGTTCAATCAGCGGCATATCCCCATACCGCTGCAAGCCGTAGGCGTAGTACCCGTAGTCGAAGGCGTCCGGGTCCACCTGCATCTCCTCGCCCAGCACGGCAAACCGGCGCAAAAACCAGCGGTAGTTGGTAACCTCCTGGCTTTCCACCCGCAGCTGCTCCAGCACCGCCTGGCCGCCGCTGCCAGCCTGGGTGAAGGTGGTTTCCAGCTGGGTTTGAATCCGCTGGGTAATCTGCTGCCATTGGGGGCCGGACTGCTGCTCCTCCTCGTCCTGGGTGGCCTTGTCCCAATAGCGGTGGTCGTCCTCCAAAAATTCACGGGTCAGGCTGGCCAGCTCCAGCTCGTCCAGGGGGTTGCGGCGCAAAAACCGGTAGATGCCCTCGGCGGTGAGCACCGGCTGACCCTCTTGCAGCTGGCTGTACCAGTGGCCCCGGCGGGGGCGTCCGGTGGCAGGGGTCAGGCAGGGGTAGGTGAGTGCCAGCTGGTCCAGCACCGATTCCACCGCAATGTCACAGCTTACATCCCACAAATCGGCCTGGCGGCCTTTCTTTTTGGCAGGATGGCGCAGCATACAGTGGAGCAGGCTGTGCAAAAAACTGCGGCATACCAGAGAGCGGCCCTGTTCGTACCGCAGAGCCAGCCAGGAGCCGTTGTAGTAGAGCTGTTGGCCGTCGGTGGCAATCCGGTCGGTGGGCTGCTGCTCCGAAAAAGGCAGGGAACAGAGGGCGGCATCCAAAAAAGGCAGGTTCAAATATAGCTCGTTGCGGGCCGCAGTCAAAATTTTACGGCCCAGCTCCGGCCATACAGAGGGTTCGTTCACAGGGTAAAACCTCCTTTCTTACAGGCTAAAACGGCTGCTGGTGGGTTTGGGTGCCAGGGTACGGGTCTGTTCCAGCAGAAGGCTCAGGGCCTGGGTGTTGCCCTGGGTGCGGGCCAGCTGGCAGCCGTGGGCCAGTGCCTGGGGACTGCAAAGTTTCTGCCCCAGCAAAAAGGCCAGCAGCCGGGTGTTCCGCTGGGCCAGGCACACATCCAGAGCCAGTTGGTCCTGCTGAGCCAAACAGTCCAGATACTGCTGCCGGGCAGCCTGACCCAGCTGAACCGGATACACCAGCCGCAGCAGGGCAGTGGTGACTGCCAGCTCAAAGGAATGGGTGCGCAGCAGCAGGTCAAAGGCGGCATCGTACTGGCTCATCTGAAGGGCGTCCCCCTCAAAACACTGCCGGTACAGATACCCCGTTCCGGCAATGTTGTAATGAAAGATATGAGGGGCGGCCATCTCCTCGTACTCCTCATCAAAGGAGGGGAACAGCAGATGGCATTCCGGCTGCTGGGCAGGCACAAAGGCGCATTCCAGCTGGCCGGAATATTCCCGCAATAGCCCTCGCAGCCCACGAAACTGGTCGGCACTCTGGTAGATGGTGAGCCTGCGCAGCCGGAAACAGTTCATAAAGGCGTCGGTACCCACCTGCGCCAGCTGCGGGCCAAGATGCAGCTGTTCCAGCCTGGTGCAGTTGAAAAAGGCATAGTTGCCAAGATTTGTGAGGAATTGGGGCAGCCAAACCGACACAATGGCGGCTGCATCGTGGGCAATGGCGGCGTCGGGGGTTTGGGTGTAGAGATGCACCTGAAACGCAGCCGGGCCAAACTCCACAGGGCACCGGGTGCTGAAGGCATAGGCGCCCATCTGGGTGATGGGCTGGCCTTCCACCGCATCCGGCACAACCACATGGGCACAGGCGGTTTCGCACCGGAGCAGAGTCAGTCCCTGAGGGTTGGGGCAGAGGGTGAGCAGGCAATCACTTTCGCCGGGCATGGTTCGCATAGGCGGGCTTCCTTTCCTGGCACAGAGGGGGAATGCGCCCGCCTGGCCGTAGTGTAATATAAAATGTAAAGATGAGTTAATTATACCATATTGGTGCACAAAAAGCCAGCAGTGCAGCGCCACAAACGGGCTAAGGGACAAAAAAGATGCACCCCCTGCACAAGGTGCAGAGGGTGCAACGGCTAGCCTGTAAGAATAAGTGTTTAGTTGCCGACGGGTGCCATCAGAACGGTGCCGGTACCCCGGAACACATTTACAAATCCCTCGCCGGATACAGCGGAGCCCAGCAGGTTGCGGGTGGATTTTTCCACCGTAAAGGTCAAACTGCCAGACCAGGCAATGGCCATGTTGCCGTCAATCCGGAGCTGGTCGTTCTCCAGTTCAAACATCAGCAGTTCCTCCTGGGGCAGGGGGCTTTCCAGTGCGGCAATACCCTGGCCCGTAAGGCTCAGGTTAAACATACCCTCACCGCCCAGGGCTGCGCTGGACAGGTTGCTGCGCATGACAACTTTTTGCTGCAAACAGCCCTGGCAGGCCAAAAACAGGCCGTCCTCCAGCACAATGCCACCGGGCCACTGGCCCACATCCATCAAGATAATGTGCTTGTAAGTAGGTTCCAGCATTACCTGGCCATGGCCCTTGTATTCCGGCTTGATGGCGGTTTCCTTGGTTACCTTGGAGCTTAGGGCTTTGCCCAGCAAATCCCCCACGCCTTTAATGCCGGTAGTGGTTTCCACATTGCCGCTAATCCACTGCATAGCTCCGGCTTGCAGTACATAGCTGTCTCCCTTTAAATCCAGCAGCAGCTGCCGGCGGCGCACATTCATTTCAGAAGCATAGTAGCTTGCAATGGCAGTTTCGGGCCGAACGCTCAAATCACGCACATACTCCAGCACACGCATACCGCCCAGCTGGGCCACGGTTTGGATGTTGGGGTTGGTCAGCAGATTTTTGCAGGTTACCATAAAAATACCTCCTTTGTTTGCAACAGAGCGCAGTTTTTTGGCTGCAATGGTTGCAGCGGTATGCTGGCTCTTGGTTAAACAGATTTGTAAAAAAGAATGAACATCCCGGCGGCGCAGGGGAATCAGCGGCCAAACAGCTTGCCCAGTGCCACCGAAAAAGCAGAGTAGCCATTTCGCTTATCCTGGCTGAACTCGCTCACCAGCTCCCACCGCCACCGTTGGTTATCAAACCAGAGGGCGTTGCCTTCTGCCTGGGTGAGCTGCCGGGGCAGAGCAGACTGGTCTGCTCTTGCATCCAGGGGCTGTTTGTAGGTGAGAAAGCCCTGAGAATCCATACTGGCCCAAACCCCAAACACAAGGCCGGCACTTTCGCCGTAGCAGAATCGCTCAAAGCGAACAGCCCCATCGTAATAAAAAGAGATGCAGTCCCGAAATTTATTTTGGTATTCTTTTTCGTACCGGCGGCCACACAGAGGCCCTGCCAGCTGTTTGACTGTGCACGATACAGCCACATGGTCCACCACCTTTTAATAAATCTCTGCAACAAAGCAAAACAAGTGTTTTGTTTACAGTAATTTTATCATATTATGCCGTGAATTTGTACTGTTTGACAGAAAAAATAAAATGGAAAAAACTTTTAAAAATAGGGTTGACTTTCTTTGAAAGCTATCGTATAATAATCATCGTCGCTGATGCGGCAACGCAAATGGCCCGGTAGTTCAGTTGGTTAGAACGCTAGCCTGTCACGCTAGAGGTCGTGGGTTCGAGCCCCATCCGGGTCGCCATTTGCTGCTATGGCTCAGGTGGTAGAGCACATCCTTGGTAAGGATGAGG
>CALWNE010000020.1 GCA_944382705.1 uncultured Allofournierella sp. | reverse complement strand
ATAAACTCACCACTTCCCTAGCGTAAAATTTTCACCTCTAAAACTATGCAAAACGTCAGGCCACATTTACAAATTTACATTTTTACATTGGGCAGGTAAGAACGGATAGAGGCCGTCCCCGCGATGGGCATCGCCTCAATATCCGGCCATTTTTCATACCGCATCATGATTACTCTTTCCCCGGAAGATTGTAGACCACAAAAGATGTGGAAAAGTCATGGGCTCCATGAGGCACTTGTGTGAAACCATTTTGGCCCAGTGTTCCGGTGGTGTGGCAGGAGCTTGTGTTGGCATGCTTCCAATAGGGCATATCCACACTCACCTGCACGGTTCCATAGCTGTGTTCCCCAGCAGGAGCCTTATCCCGGAAGGTTAAGTAGAATTCAATCCCCGTGGAGGTACCCGAAGGAGAATACACACGGTATTCTGCATTTGTGCCGGGGGCAATGATGCGAGGGAAATTGCCCTCTTTTCTTTCCTTCCTGCCCCAGGCCAGGTTCTCCGATATCAGCTCCAAGGGCCGATCCAGCTCGTTGATAACCGTTAGATAATAAGTCCACTTCGGCATGATTCAGAACTCCCTTCCAGATTTTATTGACATACATTTACACTCTTCCGCTGACATAGGATAAGTACACCGGAGTTTTCCGGGACTCTGCCTGCATATAGACTTCCTATGTCAATAGCTACAAAGAATATAAATTCTATGTTATATTTTTGAGTACATTCCACATCCGGGAAATGTCAATGGATTTTGTAAGTTTTTAAAAATCAGTTTACATAAACTTAAATATTTGCACCAAAAAGCCGAAGGATACAGAACGCACAGCCTTTGCAGGGTCTTGGCCCTCTGCCCATATTGTTTTATTGCCCTGTGGATCAAAATATGGGATCAACCGCCCCCCAGTCCAGGGATATGAACTTAATCCCGGAAAATATCATTGATGCGCCAGGACTGGGTGATAAAATTACCGGTATGTTCCGTGAAATAATTGCCGGGAAGGACTGGGATATTTTTTACCGTTCACACTATGGAAATTTCGCCCAAAATATCGTATACTTGTAACCAATAAACTCCACACAGCAATATAAACAGGCGGAGGCATTGCGTTATGACACAGTTACTTTTAGGTATTATCTACCTTGCATTTATCAGTTTGGGCCTGCCGGATGCCCTGCTGGGTTCGGCCTGGCCTTCCATGTATCCCCTGTTTTCTGTTCCGGTTTCTTACGCCGGTATCATTTCCATGATTATTTCAGCTGGCACCATTGTGTCCAGCCTGCAAAGCGACCGGCTTACCCGGCGCATGGGTGCAGGCAAAATTACCGTTGTGAGTGTTGCCATGACTGCCGCTGCCTTGTTTGGTTTTTCCTTTGCAAACTCTTTTTGGACGCTGTGCCTTTGGGCCATCCCCTATGGTTTGGGGGCTGGCAGCATTGATGCCGCCCTCAACAACTATGTTGCACTCCACTATGAGAGCAAGCACATGAGCTGGCTGCACTGTATGTGGGGCCTTGGTGCCACTCTGGGCCCCTACATTATGGGCTATGCCCTTGCAGGTGGTCAGGGCTGGCCTGGCGGGTACCGGTGGATTGGTATTTTGCAGGTTGTTCTCACGGCGGTTTTGTTTTTCAGTCTGCCTTTGTGGAACCAAAAGCCCACCCAGATTTTGCAAGCGGAGATGGTGGAAAGCAAGCCCCTGAGCCTGGGTCAAATCCTTTCTATTAGCGGCGCCAAGGAAGTAATGCTTTGCTTTTTTTGCTACTGTGCTTTGGAGCAAACCGCCATTTTGTGGGCAGCAAGCTACCTGAACCTTTACAGGGGAATGTCCATTGAGATGGCGGCCAGTTTTTCCGGTGTGTTTTTTATTGGTATTACCGGAGGGCGGGGCCTGAGCGGCTTTTTAACAATGAAGCTCAGCGACACCCAGATGATTCGTTTAGGCCAGGTGCTCATTGGCCTTGGTGCGGTTGTTATGCTTTTGCCCGGGCCACAGGCGGTTTGCCTGACAGGGTTAGGGCTGGTGGGCTTGGGCTGTGCCCCGATTTACCCTTGCATCATCCATTCCACTCCCGCCCACTTTGGCGCACACCGTTCTCAGGCTATTATTGGGGTACAAATGGCCTGCGCCTATGTGGGCAGCTGCCTGATGCCTGCCCTGTTTGGGATACTGGCTAACCACATCAGCGTGGCACTCTTTCCTGTCTATGTGCTTTTCTTGCTGACTTTCATGGCATGGATGCACGAGAGCCTTACTCGGAAAGCGCCTATTGTTTAACCACAAGAAATTATCACCAACCAAATGAACCAAGAAGGGATGGCCCCACAGGGCCATCCCTTCTTGGTTTTTTCATTCCTTAATGGCTTATCAGGTTGTTTACAAATAAAAAACCGCTGGAACTGTACTACCATACAGAACCACCGGCTAACCACAAACTATGCAAAATTTAAAAATAACACGACTCTCAAACTACAGGGCGAACCGGAAGATTTACCGTTTTGTTTGACTACCATCTAAAATAACACGACTCTCAAACTCCCCGATGATGTTATCGTAGGCGGGTACGGTTTGACTACCATCTAAAATAACACGACTCTCAAACCAGGAATAAGCGATATTAGACCCTGTATCGGTTTGACTACCATCTAAAATAACACGACTCTCAAACATACATAGCCTGCACTGGTGGATTGTTAAAGTTTGACTACCATCTAAAATAACACGACTCTCAAACCAAGCTATCGTTGACATGGCGGTAGGTGTCGTTTGACTACCATCTAAAATAACACGACTCTCAAACTATGACAATACTATACTCTACTGCCTTTATGTTTGACTACCATCTAAAATAACACGACTCTCAAACTCCTCCGCAATGTACCACTTCCCGTCATCGGTTTGACTACCATCTAAAATAACACGACTCTCAAACGTACGGAATTTGGTGTGGCTGCTGGTAATAGTTTGACTACCATCTAAAATAACACGACTCTCAAACTCCTCGCTGCCATCAAACACAATCCGCTTGGTTTGACTACCATCTAAAATAACACGACTCTCAAACGGCTATCCCACGACCTTGCCCCGCTGGCTGGTTTGACTACCATCTAAAATAACACGACTCTCAAACTTGGATTTCCGAGAATATCGTCCAACTTCTGTTTGACTACCATCTAAAATAACACGACTCTCAAACCTCAATTTGAAAAACGCCACGACTTTGCGCTGTGTTATTTTAGATGGTGTATTCTGTCAAACCTTAGTTTACTGGATTTATGTGCAGGAATCAAGCCTTAATTCGCACAAATCTGCATCCAGCAGGCAGATTTCCTCGCCAGGCAGCGTATTTTGCAGCCGCTGCTCCAGCATAAGGAGGTTCCATTTTTGATAGGCCGCCATTTTGTACAGCTGGCCCAGTTCCTGGGGCGAAAAATAGCAATGGGCATTCACCAACACAAAACACTGGTGGGGCAGCAACCCACTGTACAGCTCCAGATACTGCATCAGCCGTTCCAACGAATCTTCTGCATCCAGAATGGGCTGGCATTTCAGTGCCTTTAAAAGCGGCAGCACATACTCTCCTTCTGCAAAGGAAAGGGGGTACTGAATGGCCGCAGTAATCTGTTGCAGGTATCGGCTAATATGCTGCTGCAAATCATCGGTGGCGGAGGTAAGTTGTTCCCGAACCGTCCATTGCAGCAGCGATTGAAACCGATTTTGCATTTTTCGGTGGTCCAGCGGCAAGGCATAATAATCTGTTACCAAGTGGAGGTGGTCTCCACAGTCCAGCGTATCGTAATTCAGCGAGAGAACAAACTCTCCCGCCTGCCCCTGGGCCTGTGCCGCCAGCGAAAACACAAGGGTACGAAACAGCTCCGGCGATTCCACCACCAGCACCGGTACCCGCTCTGGTTTCCAGTGCAGTGGCTGAGAGAGCAATGGGTGGGTTAATCTCACACAATCACCAACCGTTCTTCGTTGTCTATAATCTGGGTGTGGTAGTCCCCTACCACAAATTCCATGCGGGAAAACTGCTTTTCGGTAATCACCAGCATCTGAACCAAACCCTTGGAAGGCCGCCGGGCACGCACAGCTTCCATAATACTCCGTGCCGAGGTAGGGTTAAGGGCAAGTTTGCAATAAACAGATTCCTGCATCATCAAAAAACCGTCCTTAATAAGCCCCCGGCGAAAGCGAGCATACTCCCGCCGGTCGGCTTTAGTTTCTACCGGGAGGTCAAAAAACACCAGTACGCGCATAAATCTACCATTCATACTCAATCCATTTTATCTGAGAAAGGTCGCCGCTTTCCAACGCACGGAACAAGCCGGCGCAGTACAGTCGAACTGCGTACAGCAAATAGTGGCTTTTTCCGTCGCATTCCACCTGCTTATTCAGCAGGTTCAGCAGGGCCAGCTTTTGTGGCCGTTCCAGCTGCTGCGGCTGCATCTCCAGTACCGCATAATCCACAAGCGGGCGCAGCGGCTCGATGAAATCGCAGGCCAGATTAAAGGCATTGAAGGTATTTTTGTGGGCAACACCCAGTTGGTTGAGGTAGCCGGCCGCCGCAATTTCCCGGTTAAGTGCCGAAAGGAGCAGGCTATACCCATAATTGAGGGCTGCATTGATGGGGGTATTATCGGCGCGGGTAAACTCAGGCCCAAACAATGCCCTAAAATACGCCTTTGCTGCGTGCCCCTCCCGGTTGGTGGCATCGTTCCATTGAAGCTGTTCCAGATAGGTTGTGATGGTTTCGGCCTGGGCAAGCCCCCGGTGCCGCAGATGACTGCGCTGGCACCGGAGTTTTTGCCGTACAATTTCGGTCCAGACCTGCTGCTGTACCGATTGCTGCCAACCAATCTGCCGGTGAATGCGGGCGCTGCTGTCGTGACTGCCACAGGTAGGCACCAGCTCGCTGCACGGGTCCCGATTATGGTCGCAAAAAATCACCTTGATTTTATGTTGTATCAGTTCGCACAGCAGGTAACTGGTAAGGGAAACCGCTGTGCTTTCCACCACCAGCACCCCTATCTCGCTGAGATGGATGCGTTTTACCTCATCTACGGTGCGAATAACAAGGTAATCCAGCTTGTAATCCAGCTTTGCATTACTGGCCACCAGCACCACCCGCCAGCTCACTGCACAACCTCCGCCATCAGGTCGATTTCCCGCTCGTAAAAACCCGTGACCGATTGGCAGATGAGCTTAAAGGACTGATCCTTTACATTGCTTAAATTTTTAGACAGCAGCAGAATGCCAATACCGGCCTTTCCGTTGAGCAGTTTCAAATCGGCGCTGGACGCATTGTTTGCAAACAAGTTAAGCACCTGCACAAGAATGCGGCATTGGTTGGCCGCCGACAGGGTTTGAAATTTGTGTTGCTGCTCCCGAAGGGTTTTAGCGGCTGTTTCCAACTTTACACAGTAACGGGGATTTTCCAGCTTTTGCAGCAAAAGTTCGTACAGCTGCTGGTTTTGTTCTGCTGTTAATCCATCGTACAGGCTGATTTCCAGGTCTTTTTTTGCCTTTGCACACCGTTCCAGATATTTTTCCATGGATTTTACATATTGGTGCCAGGAGGGTGCCAGAATCAGCGGATTGGCATTCTTGAATATGACCTGCTTTCCAGTTCGTCCCGAGAGATGCATTCTAAAGCCATCCAGCTCCAACAGGGCATTGATAGGAATTTCGTCCACCAGCACCACCGGATTGTTTAGCCTCAGGAATTGGGTGCAATAAGATTCCGGATTGTTTTGGTAAAAACTCTTGTGCATAAGCAGAACCGGCTCCAGCGAGCGCACCCGTTTTTTCTTGTTGGTATGCTCCACCAAAATGAAGTAGGCTGTTGTAAGTTTGTTGTAGCCACCGTATTTTTCAAATACCAACCGAGGGTCAGAGGATTTCAGGGGCGTTTTGCTCTCTCCCTCGCCCTTGGCAACGGGATTCTGGTCAAACAGCTGGCCGGATGCAGGCGCTGCACGGCGGCTGAACAGAATGTTGTTTTTGCCCATGGTGTGGCGTACCACCGCAATGCTGCCCTGCTCCCCTGCCGTCCAGGCTTGCTCTTTGCCACGGCATACATCAAAATCAAACATACGGTTCAGGCTGTAACGGGCCTGTTCCTGCTTGAGGAACCAAAGGGGATTGCGGGTAAATTTTACATGGTACACATTGCCCACCACAATGTTGAGGTACGCGTCCTTTGCATGGTGAAAGTCGTTGATGCTGCGGCACTTTACAAACAGGGGGTCCTGCTGGGTGTGCTGATTTTTGCACTGGCCGGCTTGCAGCTGCCGCCCATCCAGGGTAATGCGCTGGTCCTGCCGGAAGGAGGAAACATTGCCCGCCTTTACATACACAATTTCGGTGCTTTCACCAAACCGCCGTTGCAGCAGCTCCGCTACAATTTTGCTGGACTGGCGTGTTTCCACCAGCTGCCGGGCAATAAACCCTGCCTGTTCTTCGGGGGTAAAGGGGGTGGAGCGTGTAAGCCGCTCCCATTTGGCCCTGCCAATCATCCCTTTTTGGTGCAACTGCGCCCAGAAGGGGGTCATGGCCTGGCGGATGTCTGGGGAAATGGGGTAGGAATCGGATTTGTTTGCATTCAAGGTTCGCTTTACCAGCACCCGGTTGTTCAGGCTATCGTCCTTGGTTTTGCTTTGGGGGTAGATGTGGTCAATGTCATAATCGCTGTCCAGCCGGCTCAAATCAATGACCTCTCCGCTGTACATACATCTGCCCAGCTGGATGTAGTAGAGATAGAGCTTATCCCTGCGCAAATCCTGCTCCTGCTGCTGTTCCAGCTGCAAAAAGAGCTGTTCATTCTGCATTTTACAGCTTTTATACAGCGCCTGCAGCTCCGCTTTACGAGAAACCGTGCGTTTGCCTTTTTCCCCTTCTTCCCGTGCCATTTCCACAAATACCCGCTTGGGCTTGGATTTCATGATTTTTTCCACCTCTGCCACAATGCTCAAGGTTTGGTGAATGGCCCGTTTGATGCCCGGCGAAGCATAGCTTTCCTTCAGGTAGTCCTCCAGGGTCATGGCCTGGCTGGCAAACTTCTGTTTACGGTATTCCTCCACTGCCTGCCCAAAGGTGTACCGGCTGCTGAGCAGCTGCATCAGGTTATCTCCGGTATTCCAGAGCATTTCCATCATGGAATACCGGTTGCCGGTTTGCTCATCCTGATGGAAGATGCCGGTTAAAAATGTTTTGGACAGCTTGCCCCAGCCACTTGCCTTAAAGGCCAGGGCCTGGGTGCGTTCTTCGCTGCTGAGCAGATGCCCGTAGGTTTTTTCCAGCCATTGGGCAAGGAGTTTTTTATCCTGCCCAAACAGGGTAATGCGGCGGATTATATCCTCTGCCATAGCAACGCCGCCGGGCCGCTGGATTAGCCACTGGTAGTGCTTCCAGGGGGCAAGGGTGGCCTTGAGGGGGCCATCCAGCCCGGTGAGCTGGTCCTGCTGCTGGAGCTGCAAGGCATTGCGCAGCTTGGTTTGGGTGATTTTATAACCGCTCAGGCATACCTGGTTGTACAGCATTTGCTTTTGCTGTACCGAGATAGGATGCCCGTTCACCTTGAGATTGTTCAGCTCGTTGAGCACCATAAAGCTTGTGTACAAGAGCGAATCTTTGGGCAAAATATCCTCGCCTAGATAGCTGCATTTCGCCGTCATACGCTGAATAAACTGCTCCCGGCACTGCTCCAAATCCACCACCTGGGCAAAATTCCAGGGGTAGATTTTTTCCGGTGTACGCACCACCCAGCTGTGGGGAGAATTGCTGTTCAGCGGGCCTACATAGTAGGGAATTTTAAATTGGAACATCTCCACAATCTGCTGTGCTTTGGTAAGGCCGCTTTCATCCTTCTGGGCCAAAAAGGGCAGATACCGCTGCGCCCGCTCCAAAATCAATTCCAGTTCTGCCTGGTGAAGTTGGTGAGAAATTACTCCATTGTTTTTGCTGGTTTGCAAAGGCAGAAAGGTGCCCTGTTCCAGCTGCTGCAAAATCTGCTGAATTTGCGGACTTTCTTCTTGGCTATTTTTAAAAACACCCTTCAGATACTTGGCAAACTCTTCGTAGCTGCATCGGTGGTTTGCATTCCCCTTACCTGCGTAAGCCGGGTAGTTGTTGTGCTTATCCTTGGCAATGTGGAATACCTCCCGGTACAGCTGGGAGTTTTGCATCTGGCGCACAGCATCCTTCAGCAGCCTCAGGTCCTGTGCGTGTTTTTCGTATTCTGCCACCTTTGCATGGGAGGGGTAGGTGTACCCATTGAGCATCTGCAACAGCAGCACCCGGTCGTAAATCTGCTTTGCCGCCAAAAGCAGCTCTATGTCATCCCCCAACAGAGCAGCCAGTGCTTCGGCATGAGATTCAAATTCATCCCCCAGGCTAATGCTTGCAGGCTCGGCATCGGCCAATGCATCATCGCCGTAGAGGTCTTTCAGTTTAATATTCTTGGAACCTGCCAGCAATTTCAGCAGTGGCCCCCGGCAGTCTCCCTTGGGGTAAGGCTCAAACTGCTCAGCCAGCAGTTTTGCCTTTTGTGTGGCACTGCTGCGGGCACACAGGATTTTTTCCACTTCTCCTGCATCCTTCCAAACCAGGGTTTTTTCCCACAGGGATTCCACCGCCTGGCGCAAACGCTCCAGGCCGCTTTCCAGGCTGTCTTCCTGTACAGACATATCATCGTACAAAAAATGCCCTCGGTATTTCATAATATGATGCACTGCCAGATACACCAGCCGTACATCAAAGGGGCCATCCTGCTCCATAAGAGTTTTGCGCAGATGGTAGATGGTGGGGTATTCCTTGTAATAATCCGCATCGCAGTAGTTTTTATCCGCAAACAGGGTGCAGCGGCCCAGGGGATGCTCTCCCCGCTTGTCCTCCTCCCGGAATTTGCTTTCCTGCAATCGCTGGAAAAAAGCCGGGTCCACCTGGCCCACAGGCTGGGCAAACACCTGCTGCAGCCAATCTAGCCGAGCCCGCCGCCGTTCAATGCGCCGCCTGCCCACCCGATAGCTCCGCCGTTCCTGGGCGGTTTGGGCGCCATCAAACAGCCGCACGCCCCACAGTGCTTTGCCCTTTCGTTTTTGAATGTGGTAGCTTTCATCGGTAACGGCCCAGCCCACCGATTCGGTACCAATATCCAACCCTAAGTAATAGCCGCCTTGTTCCATGTAAAAATTCCTCCCTTAAAAAATTTTTTAAAACAGAGTTGACACTTACTGGGATTTGCGTTAGAATAAAGTTGCTTTTAGACTACCATCTAAAGCAACACGACAGGTTCAAATACGGCCCTGCCAAAACCGCCGGTTTATCCGGTTTCACAGTGTGTGAATCAAAAGCTCGCCTGATGGCGGGCTTTTTGTTTTGTTGCAATAACCGTCGGCAGGCAGAAATCATGCTGCACCGCCTTGACTATTGCATAAAAAAGGAAACCTCCCTGTTTATGCCATTATACAAAATCCGCCAATACAAAACAAGTTTTGTGCTTTTTAAACAGGTCTATTGCCATTGTAGCATAATATCTATCCCTTAATTTGGACAATACTCTATTTTAAAGGTTTTTCACCTGTTTTTGCAGAGCAATTCCCCCTGCGCAATTTGTGTTTGGCAGGGGTCGTTTTTTAAAGTTCTCTCCTTTGGGCAGCACCCCAAAGAATATAGAGCAAAAACGAGGCCCCCTGTTGCAGAGTAAAACCTGCAGCAGGGGGCCTTATTATGGCAAGGATGCAAAAAGGAAGGGCACCTAATGGCAAATTATGGTGTATCCAGCTTATTTTAGACGGAGGGTTATTGTTTTTTATCCACTCGTTTTTCCGGGCCGGATTTTTCTATGTGTTTAGAATTCTTCAGCAGGCTCGATTCGCAGGCTTGCTGCAATCAGATTGAGGTCATCTGCATCCGGTATCTGATCCGGTTCAAACCGAAGTGCAATATACACTCCCAACTCCCGGTGGAAGCAGAGCAGGCCCTTAGTCTGTATCTCTGGCACGGCTGCCATACTTTCGTTGGGGTGAGTCTGTATGTATGCACTATCCTTGTAAAGGACCTCTGCAATGCCGCTTTCCCCTTGGTCGTACCGATTTACCGCCGTATACGGGTCCCAGATATCCACGCTGGAGAGCCGCAGTTGCGGATAAACCGTTTTATATTCTTCCTCTGGCGGGAGGGATTCTTCATCGTAGGGGGTGTAGCGGCTGTATCGCACCGTGCCCACCAGTACATCCCCGTTGTAGATTTCCATGGGAGAAAGCATACTGTCAAAGGCTCCGCCCAGCGAAGCAGTCTCACTCTTGGCATCCTCCTGCAATGCAGAACGAACCTCCCAGCTGTCCGGCAGCAGCAGCTGCAAATCAAAAGCAGGGGTCTGCGGCTCGCTCCCGCTGCCGAAGGTTACCCGATATGGATTGAAAGCGGCTGTCGAATTGGTGCCGGTCACCAGCTCGGTGAGAGTTTGGTCCGAATCACTTTTTCTGCCGGTAAAGGTGCAGCCAACCAACACCACAACACAGACGGCCAGAGCTATCACCGCCCATCTGCGGGTGCGGGTATCGGAAACGATGAGCGCAATGCGCCGCTGCAAACCGTGCCGCCCGGTACTCATGGTAGTGGCCGTACAGCCTGATAAACTGGTCTGCGCATCCGGCGCACCACCGATACCAGTGTATGCCCGTAGGCAATCCGTTCCGGCTCGCCAAGCATCCCCACTGCCCGCTCGTCACAGGCTTGTTCGCAGTCTTCCCGGGAAACCCGCAGCCGCAGCCCATACCAGCGGATCAAACCAGTACAGGCAGAGGCAGACCGTCCGTACCAGTGCCCAAATATGATCCTTCTGCCGCCAATGGCATTCCTCGTGCACCAGGATATGCCGCATCATAGCAGCATCACCGGTCACCTCCGCTGGAACATAGATTGCCGGATGCAGCAGCCCAAACAGGCAGGGCGAACTAAGCCCCATAACTTGATATACCGGAAGAGGACAGTCCACGGCAAGCGGGCGGCCCAGCGTCCGCAGTTTGCGGGCAAACCGCAGATTCACAAAGAGAAACCACGCCCCCGCAGCCAGGACACCAATCAGCCACAGGGCTGTCAGCAGCGGAAACTCCCCAGCCCCAGCAGCCGTTCCGGCTTCAGTCAGAGGGAGTACGGTCTCGCCGCCGGCCTGGATGTGAATGGCTTGCCCGGCAACAATGGCTTGCACCTGGTGAGCGGTGGGCAGATTCATCACGCTGCTGGCTGCAGGCAACGAAAACGGAAGCATCAGCCGCAGCACTGCCAGCCCCCACAAATTATACAGCTAACCCGGCCTTGCAGCAGCTGGCGAAGCACCAGCAAAACCAGAATCAGCACCGACGAAGTGACAAGAAGTTCTGTCATTGAAGCTATCATTTTTTGCCCTCCTCTGCTTTTTCCAGCAGGGCGTCCAGCGCAGCCAGTTCCTCGTCAGACAGGCTGTCATTGCCCACCAATGTGTTTATCATCAGCTTTAAGCTGCCGCCATATAAGCGGGAAAGAAAGCTGTGACTCTCCTGTCGCTGGGTGGTGGCCCGGTCAATCGCAGGATAAAACTGCTTGGCCCGCTGGCCTTCCTCATGCCGTACAGCTCCCTTTGCTTCCAGTCGAGAGAGCATTGTAATTACCGTATGTTTGCTCCAGTTGGTCTCCTCTCTCAGTCGCTCCACCAGCTGCGTGATGGTGTAGGGCGAGTGATCCCACAACGCATTCATCAGCAGCCATTCACTATCGGACAATCGCATGGTATTCATAGTACGCCTCCTTTGGTAGACAGTTGATTACCTTAACCGCATTACAACAACTATGGTACACAGATGTCAACCTTTTCTTTCGATAAAAAAGAAAGTTCCCGGGAGCATAAACCATAAGGCCGGTGCCGTGCTTTATTTATTATGTAAACTATGTCGGTTTATCGAGATAAATATACGGAACAAAAACAACTGTTTCATAAAATACACCTAAAAAATTAAGCCACCTTAAAACAGTGTTCGGGGCGACTTTTTTCTCTATCCACTTAACCTTTTTTGCAGCTGTACTCCGTCGGAATAAACAACTAAAAATCCGTATTCTTTCTCCTATTTTTTCGGCTTTGGCTTATTTGCTTCCAGTCAAACAGCTTGGTGGAGGTTTGTTTGAGGAAAGCAATGCGAAATAAATTTATTTACATTCACTTGGCAAAGCCAATCAAGAGAGCAAATTCTATGGTTTGGCCAAAACCGCCGGGCGTTCTATAGTGACAAACAGAACCGTTCCGACTTGTTCATCCATTTCCGAATACGACGAAGCCATGCTGCTAGAATTTATCAGCAACGCAAAATTGCTGGTAAATACGCTTGGATATAAAATTTTTGATACCCTCCAAGACAGCTCCGTTAAAGAGCAGGACAGTCAAATCCTGTTCTATATCCAAGCGGCGCGGGGTGCGGATGCCAAGGGAGTCATTGTGGCAGATGGTTTTGCTGTACTAAAAGATTCTTTCATTGCCGCAACAACGGTTCCAAGTATGCCCCACAATCTTAATCTATTGCGCAGCGAATTAATGGAAAAAGGAATCATCGACTCCACATTTCGTTTTGTCAAAGATTACATTTTCACCAGCCCGTCTTTAGCTGCTACGGTCGTGATGAGAAGAAGCGCTAACGGGCGCATTGAATGGAAAACAAGCGACCGCAGGTCCATCAAAGACATTGAAGAGGAAAATCTCAACTAAAAAGAGCTGCCTGATTTATAGAATCAGGCAGCTCTTTTTTATGAATGCTGCAAAAATGTTGCCCAATGGGTGCCATGAGGCATTTCAAAAGCCAAGAGACCGCTTAACTATGCGGTTTTTTCAGGCTTTGAAATTATTCGAACTCAATAGTTGCCGGGGGCTTACCGGTGCAGTCGTACATAACGCGGTTTACATGGGGAACCTCGTTTACGATGCGGCTGGTGACTTTAGCCACCAGATCCCAAGGCAGGTAGGCGGGCTCGGCAGTCATAAAGTCGGTGGTGGTAACTGCACGCAGTGCGATGGCGTAATCGTAGGTACGCTCGTCGCCCATTACGCCTACGCTGCGCATATTGGTGAGGGCTGCGAAATACTGACCCAGATTCTTATCCTCGCCAGCAGCTGCAATCTCCTCACGCCAGATGGCGTCGGCGTCCTGTACCATCTTGATTTTTTCTTCGGTTACTTCACCGATGATACGGATGGCCAGACCAGGACCGGGGAAGGGCTGACGGCTTACCAGGTACTCGGGAATGCCCAGCTCACGGCCTGCGTTGCGTACTTCGTCCTTAAACAGGTCACGCAGAGGCTCGATGATTTCCTTGAAATCCACATAGTCAGGCAGACCGCCCACATTGTGATGGCTCTTGATAACGGTGCTCTCGCCGCCTACGCCGCTTTCCACCACATCGGGGTAGATGGTGCCCTGTACCAGGAAATCCACAGCGCCAATCTTTTTGGCTTCTTCCTCGAATACACGGATGAATTCCTCGCCAATGATTTTACGCTTGGTTTCGGGGTCAGCTACACCCTTCAGCTTGTCGTAGAAACGCTGGCGGGCATTTACGCAGATGAAGTTCAGGTCGTACTCGCCTTCGGGACCAAATACGCCGCAAACCTCCTCGCTCTCGTTTTTGCGCAGCAGACCGTGGTCCACAAACACGCAGGTGAGCTGCTTGCCCACAGCCTTGGCCAGCATAACGGCAGCCACAGAGCTGTCCACGCCGCCGGACAGAGCACACAGAACTCGACCGTTGCCTACCTTTTCACGGATAGCCAGGATGGACTTTTCCACAAAGGAGTCCATGGTCCACTCGCCCTTGCAGCCGCACACATTGTATACAAAGTTGGACAGCATCTTGGTGCCCTCCTGGGTATGGAGAACCTCAGGATGGAACTGCACTGCATACAGGCCACGCTCCACGCACTCCACCGCAGCCACGGGGCAGTTTTCGGTATGAGCAGTAATTGCAAAGCCGGGAGCCACGGTTTCGATGTAATCGTTATGGCTCATCCAGCAGATGGTTTTTTCGTTTACATTTTCAAACAGCTTGCTGGCGGTGTTTACGGTCACTTCGGTTTTGCCGTATTCCCGCTCGGGGGCACGGCAAACACGGCCGCCCAGCAGGTGCATCATGAGCTGAGAGCCATAGCAGATGCCCAGCACAGGGATACCCATTTCAAACACCTGGGTGCTGATGGAGGGAGAATCCTCCAAATATACGCTGTTGGGGCCGCCAGTAAAGATGATGCCGGCAGGCTTTTTTTCCTGGATGGCCTCCAGGGCCTTGGTGTACGATACAATCTCGCTGTACACATGGCACTCACGCACACGACGAGCGATCAGCTGGTTATACTGACCACCAAAATCCACAACTAAAATGGTCTCTGCCATTGATGTTCCTCCCTAAACTGAATGGTTATGCTCTTGCGGGTTTACCCATGATTATAGCATAAGTTTTGCAGTAAGAAAACAAAAAACAGTAAAAAAACAGCCGCAGCCCACGGTTTTTACAAAATCCCATAGGAAAGTGCCGATTTCATAGCGGATACTGTTGAAAGCAACCGAAACGGGACTTGTTTTTGCCTGGATTTGCGCGCAGCAAGGAGCACATTTTGTGTAAACAGGAAAAAAATCCCTATTTTAGGTTGACAGATTGGGCTGGTCTGGCTATACTTAAATTTATGCAGCAGCGGCTGGCATAGCTCTGTGCTGCAAATCGATAAAGGGCCTTTGCCGGCCCTGTGAAATAGGAGCAGAAGCAAAATCATGGACGACAACGGCGGCGAACCTGCCAGTAGTACCCTGAATAGCGTAGATTTACAGGCACACCTGTGTTTCATTGCCATGGAACACGGGCGTGTCTTTTTGCGTTTAAAGCGATTGCTTTAGCAGCAAACCCACCTGCTCTTGTACCCTCGCTTTTGCCCACCCTGGGCAGAAACGCCCCCTGTAAGCAGCTAGTATGAATCTTAAAATTATTGGAGGAACTGATTTTATTATGGAAAGCCCTATTATATGGCAGATTTTATTACAGGTTATTTTGATTGCCCTGAACGCAGTGTTTGCCTGCGCTGAAATTGCGGTACTGTCGGTAAACGACACCAAACTGGCCCAGCTGGTGGCCCAGGGCAACAAGCGTGCCAAACGGCTGGCACAGCTCACCAGCCAGCCCGCCCGCTTTTTGGCCACCATTCAGGCTGCCATTACCCTGTCCGGCTTTTTGGGCAGTGCCTTTGCTGCCGAAAACTTTGCCGGCACATTGGCCCAGAGCCTTTCCTTCCTGCCTGTGCCTCTGGGTGTGCTCCAGTCCGTTTCGCTGATTCTGGTCACCCTGATTCTGTCTTACTTTACCCTGGTGTTTGGCGAACTGGTGCCCAAGCGCTTGGCCATGAAAAAGGCCGAACAGCTGGCGCTGGCCATGGCAAGCCTGATTTCTCTGCTGTCCAAGCTGGCCTCGCCCATTGTGTGGGTGCTCACGGTTTCCACCAATATGGTATTGCGCCTGTTTGGCCTGGACCCCAACGCAGAGGACGAGGAAGTAAGCGAGGAAGAAATCCGCATGATGGTGGATGCCGGCAGCGAAAAAGGCGTCATTGACCAAAAGGAGCGGGAGTTCATTCAAAATGTATTTGAGTTCGATGATTTGACGGTGGGCGAATTCTCCACCCACCGCACCGACATGGTGGTGCTGTGGACCGAGGAAAGCGACGAAGAATGGGACCGTATTCTTCGTACCACCCGTTTTGCCCGCTACCCGGTATGCGACGGCTCCACCGATAACATTGTAGGCGTACTCAGCGCACGAGACTACTTCCGCATGGACAACCGCACACGGGAAAAGGTGCTGCAAAAGGCAGTAAAACCGGCCTTCTTTGTGCCGGAGCATCTGAAAGCGGACATTCTGTTCCAGCAGATGAAAAAGAACCGCAACCATTTTGCTGTTGTGCTGGACGAATACGGCGGTGTGATGGGCATTGTGACCATGAACGACCTGCTGGAGCAGCTGGTGGGCGATTTGGAGGACGATGCCGAAAAGGCCGCAGTGGAACCGGTGGACATCGAGATGGTGGACGAAACCAGCTGGCGCATCCAGGGTGCTGCTTCGCTGAAGGAGGTATCTCGCCAGCTTTCCATGGATCTTTCCGAAGATGAGCTGGACACCTACGATACCTTTGGCGGCTATGTGTTTGGCCACTACGGCTTTGTGCCCAAGGACTGTGATGATTTTGTTCTGGAGATTCCTCCCCTGCGCATTCTGAAGGCTCAGGTGCGGGATCACCGGCTGGAGAATGCTTTGGTGCAGCGCATCCCTAAATCTGCCATTGCTACAGACGAGGAATAACCCACTGCAATACTTTAAGACCGCTCGGCAAATCCGGGCGGTCTTTTTTGCAGGGCTACCTGCCTTCCCTTTGCATCGTTCAGGACTTTTTGCCGAAAAGCCTTTGTATAGTAGTACTTTTGTATTGATTTTCCACACAAAAACTGCTATACTTATTGCAGTACGGCAACTCTGTGGAATTGCCGGCAAGTTTTATATTTACTTCTTAAGGAGGCTTTCCCAATGATCGTTGTTGATACCAAAAACGCTCCGGGCGCAATCGGCCCCTACTCCCAGGCTTACGAGGTTGCAGGCCTGGTTATCACTTCTGGCCAGCTGCCTGTTGACCCCGCTACCGGCACCATGCCTGAGGGCATTGCTGCACAGGCTGAGTGGAGCTGCAAGAATGTGGCTGCCATTCTGGAAGCTGCCGGCACCGGCATGGACAAGGTTGTAAAAACCACCTGCTTCCTGGCCAACATCAGCGATTTCGCTGCTTTTAACGAGGTGTACGCCAAGTATTTCACCTCCAAGCCCGCCCGCAGCTGCGTTGCTGTAAAGGACCTGCCCAAGGGCGCCCTGTGCGAAATCGAAGCAATTGCTGAGAAATAATCTGAATGGGACCGTTCTTTGACGGTCCCATTTTTTAATGCTTAAATCAGGATTACCGCAAAAAGCCCCCGCTCCTGCCCTTTTTACAGGCCGGAACGGGGGCTTTGATTGCTTTTAAAAAACTGGCTGTTCCCCACCGAAGGCAGTCCATCCTTCTGTGCCGGGGCAGGGGTTACTCCTTAGCCTTTTTGGGGCCCAATCGGTTTTTAATATCCTCCACCAGTTCGGGGCATACAAAGGCGGAAATATCGCCGCCAAAACTGGCCACCTGCCGCACCATGGAGGAGGACAGATACATATACTCGATGCCAGTGGTCATGAACATTGTTTCGGCGGTGGGGCAAAGTTTTGCATTGGTGAGTGCCATTTGAAATTCGTACTCAAAATCGCTCACTGCGCGCAGACCCTTTACGATGGTGCAGGCCCCAATTTTGGCTGCATAGTCCGCCAAAAGGCCCTCAAAAAAATCCACCTGAACATTGGGCAGATCTCTGGTCACCCGCCGGGCCATCTCCACTCGTTCCAGGCCGGTGAACGCAGTGTTGGTTTTTGCGTAGTTCACCATAACCAGTACAATCACCTGGTCAAACTGACGAGCCGCCCGCTGGATGATATCCAGATGTCCCTTGGTGATGGGGTCGAAACTTCCGGGGCAAAGAGCAATGCGTTTTTCCATACTTGGTTCAGCTTCCTTTCGGCGCAGGCACACAGGCCGCACAAAGCCCGTCCCACCGCAGACAAGCAAACCGGGAGGGGCGGGCTCTGAATCGTTTGGTTTCTTTGCAAAAAACAGCAAAGTGTGTAGTTAAGTATACTCCCTTTTTCCAGTAGTTGTCAATCTGCCTGGCGGTTATACTTCCAGCGAGTCCATGGTTTTTATACCCCACTGGTTCAAAATCACCTGATGCACCAGCCCCATCAAAAGCAGCAGGCCCAATGCCAGGCATCCGCCCAGCAGCTGGCTGCCCATCATGGCGCCAATGAACCAAACCGCCGCAGCCAGCAGCAGCTCCAGTATATCCCCCAGCATGGAAAGCGCCACGGCGGCCGACTGCTTTACCACCACTGTGGGGTTTACTGCGTCCAGTTTGGGCCAGCGCAGATTTACCAGCAGCCCCAACTGAGCGGATACCCAGCTGTACACAAGGCAAAGAACGGTTAACAGCAGAACCTGAACTGCATCTGCCCCAAATCCTATGCCCAGCAGAACACTGCCCAGCAGCATAAAGGGAGCACACACCAGCCAGTGAAACAGCACCTTGCTGTGCAGCAGCTGTTTGGTGGAGATGGGCAAGGTTTTAAGAATCCATAGGGTGTTGCCTTCCAGGCTGATGGAGCTGGCGCTGATGGCCGTCATGGACAGCACAAACCCGGCAAATCCGGCTCCAATGGGCAGCAGCTGATTAACCGGAAGGCCGGACTCAGCCAGAACTTGAAGCATCTGCTGGCCCTGAAAAACAGAGGCCACCCCTGCTGCCAAATAAAGCAGCAAGCCCACACCGGTGTTAAACAGGTAGATGGGGGTATTTACATAGCGGCTTGCTTCCTTTTTTAAAAAGCCCCACAGTACGCCGCCATTCTTTTGGGCAGTAAGCTGGTAACCACCCTTGGAAACACGCACCGAAAGAGAGGCCAGAATTGTTCGGTAGCAGCGGCCCAACACCAGGCAAAGCACCCCTGCCGGCATCAAACAAAGCACCGCCAGCAGCAGCCAGGCCCTTGCATCACCCAAAGCAGACTGCGTCAGCCATTCATAGGGCTGTATCAGCCACATATCCGTCAAATCGCCCAGCGCTTGTTCCGATGTGCCGCTGCCCAGCAGACTAATCCCCACAAAGAGCATGGTTCCCAGCAGATACAGCAAGCCCTCCACCAGGGCAGGCCGTGCCAGCTTGCCGCTGGCCCAGGCCAGCAGATAGCTTACCACAAGGGCTGCCATCGTGGGCAGCAGTGCCACCAGTGCAGTGGCAGGCAATAACAGCGGAACAAAAAACCAGGGCATGGAAATCCCCTGCACCGCCCAGCCTATGGCGGCGGTCAAACTCCAGGTAAGCTGAATGGCCAGATTCTCCAGATACAATGCACCTACCCGGGCCACCATAATGGTGGTGCCTGCCACCGGCAGGCTAAGTACCAAATCCATGTCCTTGGTATTGAACACCACATCCCGTGCACCGGTAAGGGTAAGCAGAACGCAGAAAGAAGCCCCCATAAGCCCCATAAGTGCAGGCCCCAGCAGCGGGAACCCCTGCTCATTGAAAAACGCCTGAATGGGCAGGCCATAGAGTACCGCCATCAGCAGGTTCAAGCCCAGTATCATCAGCAGATTCAGCCAGCCGCTTCGGTCTGCTTTACTGCGTTTGCTCCGCCGAAATCCCATGCTGTGAACCATGCCCTGAAGGGAGATGCGGAAGATTGGGTAAAAACTATGCATTCTGCTCCACCTCCTGGGCCTGCTGTAAAAACAGTTCTTCCAGGGTGGCTCCGGCGGTGATTTCCTCTAGGGTACCCTGACAAATCAATCTGCCCTGCTTGAGAATTCCCACCCGATGGCAGAGTTTTTCGGCCATTTCCAGCACATGGGTAGAAAAAAACACTGCTCCGCCCTGGCTGCAAAGCTCCTTCAGGTATTCCTTGAGCTTATGGGAGGCCAGGGGGTCCAATCCTACAAAGGGTTCATCCAAAATCAGCAGCTTGGGTTGGCGGATGAAGGCACTGATGAGGGCCAGCTTTTGCTTCATTCCGTGGGAGTAGCTGCCAATCATGCTGCCCAGCTGCTGGGTCAGTTCAAAGCCATCCGCATACCGCTGGATACGCTGGGTGCGTTCCTGCTGACTTAGGTTGTATACATCGGCAATAAAATTCAGGTAGCCGATGCCGGTCATGAAATCGTACAAATCCGGGTTATCCGGCAAAAAAGCCATGGCACGCTTTGCCTCTACCCCTTCTTTTTGTACATCGTGGTCTGCCACCCAGATGCGGCCCTCGGTAAAGTTAATTACCCCTGCCACTGCACGGATGGTGGTGGTTTTACCGGCGCCATTGTGGCCAATAAAGCCGTAAATCTCTCCCGGCTTTACCTCCAGGCTCAAATCCTCCACGGCACGCTTGCCCCCAGGGTAGGTTTTGGAAAAGTGTTCAATTCTGAGCATCCTTTATTCCTCCTGTTCGTTGTTCAAGATAGCCTGAATGGCACGGAAATAGAGGGTGTTATCCAGGCAGGCGAAATAATCCAGCTCGGTTTCTGCCCGGCGAATCAACTCGTGGCTGCCATCCTCCTTCAGCAACACTTCTGCGCTGCGCAGCTTGCCGTTGTAGTTGTAACCCATGGAAAAGCCATGGGCACCGGTGTCGTGAATGACCAGCACATCCCCAATCTGAATTTCCGGCAGGGCACGGTCGATGGCAAATTTATCGTTGTTTTCGCACAGGCCGCCGGTTACATCGTATACATGGTCACAGGGGGCATCCTCCTTGCCCAGCACCGTAATGTGGTGGTAAGCGCCATACATGGCGGGACGCATCAGGTTGGCGGCGCAGGCGTCCAGGCCGATATACTCCTTGTAGATGTGCTTTTCATGGATGGCGGTGGCGATCAGCGCGCCGTAGGGCCCGGTCATGAACCGGCCCATCTCGGTAAAGATGGCCACATCCCCCATCCCGGCCGGGACCAGGATCTCCTCAAACTTTTTGCGGACCCCTTCGCCGATGGCGTAGATGTCGTTTTCCCGCTGGCCGGGGCGGTAGGGGATGCCCACCCCGCCCGACAGGTTGATATA
>CALWNE010000019.1 GCA_944382705.1 uncultured Allofournierella sp. | reverse complement strand
AATGCAGAATAGCGAGAACCCCCGGTATAAGTAACAGGCTGCTCCTGTTACGGCGATGACAGTCAGGATGATAATGATACTTCTCTACGGAGCTGGCGGAGAACCCGGCAGAGGTGAGATTCCTATGGTTGCTGATGTTTACAGCCATATCATTGACGAGGACAGGCGATATAACGCACAGAAGTTTGAGGAACAGTTCTACAATGCGAAAGGTCTCAAAAATGTAGAAGAAGGTAAAACCGCTCCAATGCCCAAATTTGAAACTTCGGTTGAGCTTCTTGACCCAATGGCAGAGGTTCAAAATGAGAGCAAAGTTAAAGAAGAAAAGCCTGCTGAGAACAGTACAGATGAAAACGCTGCCTTGCTCGCAAAACTGTTATCAAACCCGGAAACAGCAGCATTATTAAAGGCTTTAGCAAAAACAATTTAGTCATACAAAAAAGGCAATCCGTCAGGGTTGCCTTTTGTAATACCTGAAAAACCTTGAAATCAGGGCGAAAAACCATTATAATATTTGAACACAGATTATTTATCTGCAAAAGAGATTGTGTAAACTTAAAATGCGTTTCCTGTGATTTATGGGCTACAAATTAACTCAATGATGTTTCCCATATTTCTTTGCATTTGCTAATACCCTGCTAAAAGGAAGGAAAAAACCAAGAAAAATTAGCAGGTTTTGGACGAGAATTTACTGACAGTGAAACCTCGGAAAAGCCAGTAAAATCAAGGCTTTTCAGGGATTTGGAGGGAGTAAAAAATGTCCCTCGGGGGCTTCTCCTAAGGGCTAGTTGAGGGTTCGATTCCCCCAGGGGGTGCCAAAAAGCGCCGCAGACCACCGTTTGGTGGTTTGCGGCGTTTGTTTTTGTATCAAGCAAGCAAGTGCTCGTTGTGTGGTTCAAAAGAAGAACATTCCGATGAATAAAAGGAACGGTTATCACACACAAAATGGAACCCAACTATACATAGTATTTGCACCAGCGCACAGGTGAAAGGTGTTCTGGAAAGAAAGATACAGAAGTACAGCCAAAACCATCCAGAACAAACACCACAGCGGCTCCCCACACCCTCCGGTGGTTTATTGCTGGGAGCAATCGCTGTGTTCTGGGGCAGGGGCGGCGGGCTGTGCCTGGTAGCGTGGTATTTCGCAAAGCTCCTTCACACGCTTTTCCGCTTCCTCTCTGCCTTGCTCGGTAAGCTGGTCAAGATACCCGGCGATTCGGTTCAATCGCTGCCACTTGTCCAGTTCCTCCTGCTCCTGGGGTGTGATGGTTCCGTCCAGATATTTGCCCAGCAGGTAGGGGTGCCTTAAATCCGGGTTATCGGTGGGGATTCGCTTGGCCGGCTGCATGGCGTGGGTGCCCAGAATTTCGTCGATGGAAACACCCAGGTAGGCGGCAATTTTGGCAAGGGTAGCTGCGGAAAGCGACTGCTTGCGGCCCATTTTTAAATCCGTCAGGGAGCCTCGGCTTGCTCCGCTCTGGCGGCAAAGCTCGGTAATGGTAATGCCCCGTTGGGCACAAAGCTGGGTGATGGTTTGGTATAAAGCAGACATAGGTTCAGCCCTTCCTGATGATTTTTTTGAAAAAATACGCATTCGCTTAATTTTTCTGCTTGATTTTTACGCAAAAGCATAATATACTGAGAAAGTAGCCGTAAAAGCGTAATATTCAAGGGGATAATCTTAGTTTATTACACCTTTGCGTAAAAGTCAAATGGAAGGAGTTTGAAGGAGTGCCAGCAAAAAAGCATTGTAAAGGGGCAAACAGGGCCAATGGCCAGCCTGTACATAGCAGCCAGCCAAGGAAAGGCTCTTGTTTGCAACAAACCAAGGGGAGCAGCTGGGGACTGCGGCTGTTTTGGCCCGGCATCTGGGGCGGCAGGGCCAGCATCTGGCAGGCCAAAGGGGATGGGCGGCCTGTTTGGCGGGCCCAAGCCCCCAAAAAGGCGGTGATTGTTTGGGCGTAGATTCGGCCAGAGGGTTTATTGTGCTGTACCGCAGCCTTTTGGAGTGGGAGTGGTACACCGAAGCAAACACAGCCAGACTGTTTATTCATCTGCTGCTAACGGTGAATCACACCCGCTGTCAGTGGCAGGGCATTACCATTGACCGGGGCCAGCGGGTTGCCAGCTATGCAAAATTAGCCCAGGAAACCGGGCTGACGGTAAAAGAAGTGCGAACCGCCCTGAACCACTTAAAACGCACAGGGGAAGTGGCACACAGTGCAACCTCAAAATTTGGCTTGTTTACCGTAAAAAACTACAACAAGTACCAGACACCGGGCACCCAAAAGGGCACCCAAAGGGCAGACAGCGGGCAGCCAGAAGGCAGGCAATGGGCAGACGAAGGGCAACAAATAAATAAGGATAACAAGAATAACAACGATAATAAGGATAACAAGGATAACAATACAGCCAGCAGAACCGCCAGCGGGCAAAGCTGCCCGGCACAAAAGCCATCCCATTCTTGCTTTGTTCCACCGGATGAAACACAGGCTATTGCCTTTTTTAGAGAAAACGGAAGCAGCAAAACCGAAGGGCAAATCTTTTGGGACTATTACCAGGCAAACGGCTGGAAAATCAGCGGCAAAACCCCCATGCAGGACTGGCAGGCAGCTGCCCGCAACTGGATTCGGCGGGCAGGGCAGTATGCCCGGCAGCAAACCGGCCAGGCTCAGCTAAAAACCTCGCGGGATATTTTGTCCGATGCAGTGGATATGATACAAAACGGAGATTTTTCATTTATGGAGGTGTAACCCTTGACGGTAAAGGAAGTACAGGTTCTGATTCAGCAAAATATGGATATGTACCGCATCAGCGAACGAAACATGACCCCCCAGCAGGCGGCCAACTGCGTGGCCCTGTGGAGTGCGGCCTTAAAAGATGTACCCCCACAGGCGGGCTTTAAGGCCATGCTGCAAGCTTTTACCGTGTGCCGGTTCCCGGTTACACTGGCCGACCTGATGGACCAGCTGCGCAGCATGCAAACCGCCTGCCAGCCCACCGCCGGCGAAGCCTGGCACCAGCTGCTTGCAGCGGCCCGCCAGGCGGCAAACACCGCCTACGAATACAGCTTTACCATCCGCACACCGGAGGGCATTACCCAGGGGGAGGCGGCCAGGCGCCGCAACCGCACACGCTGGGAGCAGCTGCACCCGGCGGCGCAAAAATGGCTGGGCAGTCTTTCGGGCCTGATTCATCTGGGCCAGATGGATGAATATGCCCTATCCTACCAGCGGCGGGAGTTTGAACGGGCCTACAAGGCCCATCAGGAGCAATCCCCCCTAAACTGCGCTGCCCTGCTGGACTACTGCGCCCGGCTGCCCCAGGCAGATGCAGCCCCGGCACAGCTGCAAGCAGGCAAGGGGCAGGCTGCCTGAGCAGGGGGCAGGGCCTCTCTGGCGGGGTGGAGGATGCAGTCTGCTGCTAGGGGCAGGGCCTGCCTTTGGGGCCTGCTAGGCTCGCAGCAGCAGAATAGCCTGGGGCGGCAGATACAGGGTGCCGGGCAGCTGGGGCCGTGGGGAGCCCAGTGTCTGCTTGCTTACCTTCCACCACAGAGTGCCCCCGCCGATGGCAAAGCGGTAGGTGTAAAAGAAGGGGTCCTCCATCTGCTGGCAGAGGGAAACGGGCAGGGGGTTGTGGCTGCCCTGCACCGCAAAATCGTGGGCACGCACCCCAATGGCCGCCAGGTCCGGGGGCACCGGCTGGCTGGTGGTGAGGGTGCAGCCCCAATCCGGCACAAACACCGCAAAAGGCCCGGCACAGCGGGCAGGCAGAATATTTTTGCAGCCGGTGAGCCGGGCTGCGGCGATGCATTCCGGCTGTAAAAACAGCTGCTGGGTGGGGCCAAAGGCCACCACCCGGCCCTGGTCCATTACCAGGGTGTGCTGGCACAGCCGATAGATTTCGTCCCGGTCGTGGCTTACCAAAATGGCCGGGCCGCCAAACTCCTGCAAGGTGGCTTGCAGCTGCAGCTGCAAGGCCTCCCGCAGGCTGGCATCCAGTGCAGAAAATGGCTCGTCCAGCAGGGTGACCAGGGGCTGTGCGGCCAGCATCCGGGCCAGTGCCACCCGCTGCTGCTGCCCGCCGGAAAGCTGGGCAGGCCGCCGCTGGGCCAGCCCGGTAAGTTCAAACCGCCGCATCAGCTCCTGGGCATGGGCCTTGCGCTGGCGGCGGGGCAGCCGGTGCAGCCCGGCCAGCAGATTTTGCTCCACCGTCATGGTGGGGAACAGGGCATAGTTCTGGAACAAAAAGCCCGCACCACGCTGCTGAGGCGGCAGCTGCACACCGGTCTGGGTATCCAGCCAGGGGCGGCCATCCAGGGCAATCCGGCCCTGATCTGGCTGTTCAATGCCTGCAATGCACCGCAGGGTCATGCTTTTGCCGCAGCCAGAAGCCCCCAAAATGCCCAGCACGCCGGGCTGGGCGGTAAAGTCCACCTGCAAGCAAAAGGCCCCCAGCTGCTTTTGAATGTTTACTTCCAGTGCCATTTATACCACCTCCCGGGCGGGCTTTGTGTGCCGTTCCAGCAGGTTGACCGCCAGCAGAACAACGGTGGAGATGCCCAGATTCACCAGCACCCACCAAAAGGCCAGCTCCTCGTTGTTGGTGCGCCAGAGCTGGTAAACGGTGGTGGAGATGGTGGCGGTTTTGCCGGGGGTGTAACCGGCCACCATGCTGGTGGCGCCGTACTCCCCCAGGGCACGGGCAAAGGCCAGCACAAGCCCTGCCAAAATGCCCTGGCGGCAGGCAGGCAGCCGCACCCGCCAAAACAGGTAAGTGTTGGAAAGCCCCAGCGTCTGGCCGCAATGGCAGAGGTTTTCGTCAAAGCTTTCAAAGGCACCCCGTGCGGTGCGGTACATTAGGGGGAACGCCACCACCACCGCCGCAAAAATGCCGGAGTACCAGGTCATTACCAGCTTTAAGCCCAGGTGCTCCAGCACCCAGGCCCCCACCGGGCGGCGGGGCCCCAGCAGTACCAGCAAAAAATAGCCCACAACGGTGGGGGGCAGCACCATGGGCAGGGTAAAGAGCACATCCAGGCAGCCCTTGAGCAGCCTGGGCAGCCGGGCCACATAATAGGCGGCGGCAATGCCGGAAAAAAACACCACCACGCTGGCAGCAAGGGCAATGCGCAGGGAGTTGAGCAGGGGATACCAGTCCAAGTTGTATTCTCCTTTCGGTGTGGGCAGGGGGCAAAGGGGGGGCTGCAAAACAGCCCACGGGCAAAAGATGACACAAAATCCGGGGAGCATTGGCGCATGGATTGCCCAACAGATCCCCGGATTTTTGCTTGCTTCAAGAATAGTTCTGGCTCAAATAGGCCCTGGTGCTGCAAAAGCCCTTGCGGGTTACTCCACCATGGTAAAGCCAACCCCTTCAAAGGCAGAGCGGGCCTTGGGGCTGGTTTTCAGGTAGTTTAAAAAGTCCGCAGCCTGCTGGGGGTACTGGCTGGCCTTCAGGGCGGCAGCCGGGTAGACCGCAGGGCTGTACAGGGCGGTATCGGCGGTATCCACTACGGTGAGTTTGGCACTGAAGGCATCGGTGGCGTAAATCATGCCGCAGTCCGCTGCCCCCTCCAGCACCTGGGTGGTAACTTCCTTTACATTGGAGCCGTAGCTGATTTTCTGCCCCTGCTCCAAGCCCTCCAGCAGGTTCAGCCCGGTGAGGATTTGCAGCGAGTAGGCACCCACCGGCACATCCTCGTTGCCCAGGGCCAGCAGGTGCAGTTTGTCGGTGCCAAGGTCTGCAAAGCTGTAAATCTGGGCGGGGTTTTCCTCCGTGACCGCCAGCACCACCTGATTCTGTACCAGGTCAAACCGGGTATCGGTGTTTATAAAATCCAGCCCTTCCGGGTTGATGGCAGGGTCGGTTACCTGGCCGTCCAGCTGGTCCATCTGCTTTTGGGCGGCGCTGATGAATACATCGCACACCGCCCCTTCCTCAATCTGGGTTTTGAGGGTGCCGGAGGAATCAAAGGTGAACTCCAGCTGTACCTGGGGGTGCTGGGTCTGGTAGTCGGCAGCAATCTGCTGAAGGGTCTCGGTAAGGCTGGCGGCGGCAAACACCCGAAGGGTTACAGCCTGCTGAGAGGCAGAGGCCGCGCCGGAACTGGCAGCAGGGGCGCTGCACCCTGCCAGCAAACCAGTGGCCAGAAGGCCGCAGAGGATAGAGCGAAGGTTCATGCTATCGTCTCCTTTTTTAACAACCAGGGCAGAACCCTGCAAATCCACAGGTTCCTGCCAGCAGAGGGAGGTTAGGGGGCATCGAACTGGAACAGGCCGCTTTTGCCCCCTTCTTTGGTCACCAGATGGATGTTTTCCAGCACCATCCGTTTATCCACTGCCTTGCACATATCGTACACGGTGAGCAGTGCCACCGAAACGCCGGTGAGGGCCTCCATCTCCACGCCGGTTTTGCCCTCGCATTTAACGGTGCATTCCGCCTGAATGGCGCATTCCTCCTCCAGCAGGCGGAAGGTGACGCCGGTTTTGGTCAGGTTGAGGGTGTGGCACAGGGGAATCAGGTCGCTGGTGCGCTTGGCGCCCATAATGCCTGCAATCTGGGCAACCCCCAGCACATCCCCCTTTTTGGCACGGCCCTGGGCCACAAGGGCAAAGCATTCCCGGCTCATGCGGATGCGGCCCACCGCAACGGCGGTGCGGGCAGTGGGGGATTTTTCGCTCACATCCACCATCCGGGCATCCCCGGCGGCGTCCATGTGGGTGAATTCTGCCATGGCTTACACCCCCTTGCCAAAGCCGCAGTTGGGCCAGATGCACACCGGGCAATCCAGGCAAAGGCCCCCATGGCCCAAAGCGGCCAGGTCTGCCTGGGTAACCGGCACATTGGTGAGCACCTTGGGCAGCACTAAATCAAAGATGGTGCGCTTGGCGTACATCACGCAGCCGGGCAGGCCCATCACCGGGCGGCCATCCGGCAGATAGGCCAGCAAAAACATGGCGCCGGGCAGTACCGGTGCCCCGTAGCTTACCACCTGGGCACCGCTGTTGCGGATGGCCAGCGGGGTTTTGTCGTCCGGGTCCACGCTCATGCCGCCGGTGCAGATAATCAAGTCCACCCCGGCCTCTGCCATCTGGTGAATGGCGGCGGTAATTTTGGTGTGGTCATCGTCCAAAATCACATGGTGGGTCATCTGGCTGCCGTACTCCGCCAGCTTTTTTTCAATCACAGGGGTGAAAGCGTCCTGAATGCGGCCGTGGAATACCTCGTTGCCGGTGGTAATTACACCGGCTTTTTTGGGCTGGAAGGGCAGCAGCTTGAGCAGCGGCTGCTCCCCGGCCACCTGCTGGGCCCGTTCCATCTTTTCCTTTTCAATCACCAGGGGAATAATCCGGGTGCCGGCCAGTTTATCCCCTTTTTTGACAGGGAAGCCGGAAGCCCGGCTGGCAATCATCATCTCGCCCAGCTGGTTTACCGCCCGCATCCGCTCCACATCCACCAGCAGCAGGCCGTCCTGGTCTGCAATCAGCTCAATCTTGCCCTCCTTTACGGGGGTGGGGTGCATATGCTCGTTCTGGCAGATGGCCCGCAGCACCTGGGCGGCCTCGTTTTCGTGCATCCGCTGCTCGCCCTTTTCCCACACATACAAATGGTCCTTGCCCACGCTGAGCAAAACGGGAATATCCTGGGGCTGCACCACATGGCCCTTGCGGAATACGGCGTCCTTGGTTACGCCGGGAATAATCTGGGTAATGTCGTGGCACAGTACATGGCCCACGGCATCCTTGGTATCAATCAGTTTCATGGCTGGCTGTACGCTCCTTGCATCGCCTGGCCGCAGGGGCCGAAAGCGTTGTTTATTTTAAAGTATAATGGCTGTCTTTATCATACCACGATTTTGGCCGGAAGGAAAGGCGTAAATCGCAAAAACCGATGAAAACCCCCGAACATTCCCCCAAATACCAGGGAATGGGGCGGCAATCCGGGGAGAAAATCATCGGTTTTTTCAATGCAAAATCCGCCCATCCCCCCAGAGCAAAGGGGGTGACAAACCGGGCCTTCGTGGTATACTGGTGATAGAAATTAGCTGAAATATACAGGCGGACGGCCCAGCAAAGCCCCCTGCCTGCAAGGAGGAACCATCCATGAAAAGTATCTGGAATGCCCTGACCCAGCGCCTGGGCCAGGAGGATGCAATGCTGGTGCGCATTGTGCACAGCCAGGGCTCTGCCCCCCGGCACGCAGGGGCGCAGATGGCGGTGTTTGCCCACAGCCAGCCGGAGGGCACAGTGGGGGGCGGCAAGGTGGAGGCCATCTGCCTGGAGCACGCCCGCACCCTGCTGGCCCAGCAGCGCAGCAACCGGCAGGAATACAATCTGTCCAGCAGCGGCAGGAATGCAATCGGCATGGCCTGCGGCGGTCAGGTTACGGTGGATTTTTTGTACCTGCCCGCAGGGGAGCAGTCCCTCCAGCAGGTGGAGCAGCTGGCCCAGCAGGCCCCCGGCGGCCGGGTGCTGGTGTTTGGGGCCGGCCATGTGAGCCGGGCACTGGCCGCCCTGCTGCCTGCGCTGGAGCTGGACTATCTGGTGGTGGATGACCGGCCGGAATTTGCCCAGGAGCAGGCCTTCCCCGGTGCGCTGGCGGTGCATTGTATGCCCATGGAGGGGGCACTGGCCCAGCTGAACCCCCAGCCGGAGGATATGATTGTGGTGATTACCAGAGGGCACCTTCATGATTATCAGGTGGTGTGCCAGGCACTGCAAAGCCCTGCCGGGTACATTGGGCTGATGGGCAGCCGCCGCAAAATTGCCATGTTGCAGCAGAATTTGCAGCAGGATGGCTTTGCGCCGGAGCAGTTCCAGCGTATTTCCACCCCCATCGGGCTGGACATTGGGGCCGAAACCCCGGCAGAGATTGCAGTCAGCATTGCAGCCCAGCTGATTGCCCACCGGGCCAAGGGCCGCACCAAAAGCGGCTGGGTGCAGCATCTGGTGCACAGTTAAAGGGGGCCGCAGGGGCACTCTCTGGGGGGCAAACTGCCCGTTTTTTGCCCCAAGGGCAAAGCCAGCGGGCCAGCGGGCCGCCGGGCAACCCTGCGCCGGGCCTTATTACAACAAAACACGCCCGTACAGCCTGGCTTACTGCCGGGTACAGGCGTGTTTTTTGTTGAAAATCAAAAGCCCAGAGCAGCCCTAAAGGCCCATCTGGGCAAGGGGGCTGCTGCCAATGGGCTGGCCCCAGGCAGGGGGGTTAAGTTTCCTCCTTTGTAACAACCCGAATCCAGCGGCCGCTGCGCAGCCGCCAAAGGCCCAAAAGGCTTTTAGCCAGGTTGTCGCTCCGCATACAAAAGAATACCGCAGGGGCACTCCAGTGGAGCACAAAGCCGGTGAGCAGCCCCAGGGGAATGGCCAGGCACCATTGCAGGCCGCTGTCCAAAATCAGGTTGCTGCGCACATCGCCGCCGCCCCGCAGCACGCCCACCACCATAACGCAGCCAACTGCCTGGAAGGGCTGCATCAAGGCAAGGATGGTGAGCATGGCAAAAGCAGTGTCGTGAGCCAGCTGGCTTACATTATACATACCCAAAATATAAGGCCGCCCCACCAGCAGCACCGTCATGCTGATAAAGCTAAGGCAAAGGCTTACCAGCACCGAGCTGTTGGCCGCCCGCTGGGCATCCTGAATGCGGCCTTCGCCAATGGTTTTGCCCACAATCACCGCAGTGGCGGCGGACATACCAAACACAAACACACTCACCAGCTGGTTAAACACAATTACAATGCTCATGGCGCTGGTAAAGCTGGGGCCCATGTGGCCGATGGTCAGGTTCATAACCGACATACCAATGCCCCACAAAAGCTCGTTGCTTACCACCGGTACGCTGTTGCGGATATAGTCCCGCAGAAGGCCGCTTTTCAGCCGGAACAGCCAGATTGGGGTAAAGCCTACCCGTTTTTCCACAAAGCACATATACACAAGGGTGGCGCAAAGCTCAAACAGCCGGGCCAGAACGGTGCCCAGTGCCGCACCCCGTACCCCCAGGGCGGGAGCACCCAGCTTGCCAAAGATGAAGCAGTAGTTGAAAAAGATGTTGATTAAAAAGCTGCTGCCGTAAATCATCATGCTCACCCGCACCTGCTCCACCGCCCGCAGGCACATGATGTAACAGTTGGAAAAGCTGAACAGCACAAAGCTGAAGGAAAGCCACCGTAGATACTGGCTGCCCGCTTCAATCACAAGGGGGTCGGTGGTGTAGATGCGCAGCACCTGTTGGGGGAAAAAGTGGCCCACCAGTGCAAACAGCAGGCTTACCCCCAGTGCAATGCGCAGGGTAAGGGCAAAAATTTGCCGAATGCGCACCAGGTCCCGCTTGCCCCAGTACTGGGCAATCAGCACCGCCGCACCGCTGGCCATGCCAAACCCCAGCACATCCAAAATGGTAAACAGCTGCCCCCCCAGGTTGGAGGCGGCAATGGCCACATCACCCAGCTGGCCCAGCATGACGGTGTCCATCATGTTAACGCTCAGGCTAATCACATTTTGCAAAGCAATGGGAATGGTAATAGCCAGCATCCGTTTGTAAAAGGACCAGTCGGTGTAAAAATGGTTAGAAAACGCGCTCATAACAGCTCCTTTCAAGCAAAACACAGAATGCTTTCAGTATAGCACAGTTTCAGCGTGTTGGCGAGATTCCCCATAAATTCAGACAAAATTTGCACAATCGGTTGAAGTGGCGGCCCGGTTACGCTATACTACAAGCAAGAGAACCTAACCGGCAAACCACAGAAAGGAGCGGCGCAAAGATGGCGTACAAACCACTGGAATTGCAGCGGGTGCTGTGCATCGACCGGATTTATTCGGTGCATTATTTTGAGTATGGCCCGGACTATGCCTTTACCGGCGAAAGCCACGATTTTTGGGAACTGGTCTATGTGGACAAGGGCGAGGTGTATGTGCAGGCGGAGGAACAGGAGATTCTGC
>CALWNE010000018.1 GCA_944382705.1 uncultured Allofournierella sp. | reverse complement strand
CCTGGTTTGCCAGCTGCGCAAAGCGATTGTCCTCCTGCCGCACACTTTCCATCATTTCGGCAGCCATTTCCATGTGCTGGGCCACAAAGGCTTCGCCATCGAACGCTTTCAGTTCCGCCTGAGCTGCCGCAAACTGGCTATGGCTTGCATTGGCGGGCAGACTCTGGGTAAGGGGCAGCTCCGGCAAAGCAATGCCCGCTGCCTTCAACTTCTTTTCGTGAGCCTGTACTGCCTGGCTTAAACGCTGCCGGGCTTGCTGGGCTGCGGGGAGTTCCACCATCAGCTGAACGCCCTTGCTGCGGCGCAGCGCCAGCACAAATACCACAGCTGCAACCACTACGCTGACCAGAGCCAGCAGCTGGCTTACCCGCAAACCGCCCACCGGCAGCATCAGCGAGTCGGTGCGCAGGCCCTCAATCCAAAAACGGCCCGCACCATACCACATAACATACAGCAAGGCCAGCTGGCCATGAAATTTGCGCTTCTTCATCTGCCACAGCAGCAGTCCCAGGCCTGCCAGGCACCAGAGACTTTCGTACAAAAAGGTAGGATGCACCGGCGCAGAGGGGTCTACAAAAACACCTTGCTGTGCCAGCACTGTTTGCTGGCTGGCCAGATAGCGGGCAGTTTGGGCACTGTACATACCCCAGGGCAAGGTGGTGTTGCAGCCAAATGCTTCCTGGTTAAAAAAGTTACCCCACCGGCCAATGCACTGACCAATAAAAAAGCCAATACCAACCAGGTCAAAGGTGGGCAGCAAGGGCAATTTGCGCCATTTACAGGCCAGCGCACCAAAAACAGCCGCACCAATTACCCCGCCGTAGATGGCAAGCCCGCCCTGACGGATGTCCAGCATGGCGGCAAAGCTTTCGTATGGAACAGGCGAAAAAATAACATAATAGGCTCTGGCGCAGATTACGGCGCACACGGTGCCCACCATGACCACATCCATCAGCCGGTCTGCGTCCAGACCAAAATCCGGAGCCAGCCAGAGGGCCGTCAGCACCGCCAAAAACAGGCCTGTGGCAATGAGAATGCCGTACCAATACACCGGGAAACTGCCAATGGAAAACGCCACCCGGTTGATGTTAAGTTCCAGGCCAATGGCCGGAAAGCTCACTACTTCGCTCATTCTTCCGTTTCCTCCTTGGGCCAGATGATGACGGTACTGCTGCGCTGAGGGTCCAGCATGGTTTGCAGGGCGTGATCCACCTCCTGCTTGGTGACGCTTGCCAGCGCCTCGATTTCCTCGTTCAGGCTGCGCTGATGGAAAAAGCTGCTGGCCAGGGCTGTGGCGGTATCCTCGATATTTTCCAGATTTTGCAGCATCTCGCCGTAGGTCTGGTTTTTACACAGGGTGAAAATTTCTTCATCCACCCCATTCTGCCGCAGCTCCCCAATGCGTTCCAACAGCATGGAGCGCACCCGCTCCGGCTGGGAGGTTTCGCCGGTAAACAAAAAGCAGCAGCAGCCCTCCAGCATCATAAATTCGCCCCCAAAGCCGGGGTTCACCAGGCCCTCATCGTAGAGGGTGCGGTAAAACTCCGTCATGCCGCCACAAATCAGCTCGGTGAGCATATCGCAGATAACCTCTGCCTTTGCACTCTCCATGGGAACTTCTTTAAAACCAATGCCCAGGCAGGGCTTTGCCAGCTGCATGGAAAATTCCATTCGCTGCCGGGCCACCGTGTTGGGCTCCTGGGGCAGAATACGCTTTACCTGGGCAGGTTTTGCAGGCAGTTTGGCCCGGCTGCAGGCTTCCAGCACCTGCTGGGTGGTCACATTGCCTGCAACGGCCAGCACCATGTTACCCGGATTGTAAAACGCCCTGCAGCAGGCGTACAGCATATCGGGGGTAATCTGCGCAATGCTTTCCACCGTGCCCGCAATGTCGTTGCGGATGGGGTGGTTGTGATACAAACAGCCAAACAGTGCGGTAATCATCCGCCAGTCGGGGCTGTCGTCGTACATTTTGATTTCCTGGCCAATGATGCCCTGCTCTTTTTGAATGGTCTGCTGGGTAAAGTAGGGTTCATTCACCATGCTCAGCAAAATGTCCAGGCTTTCGTCCACCTGCTGGGTAGCGGTGAACAGGTAGCAGGTTTTATCAAAGCTGGTGTATGCGTTGGCGTTTGCACCGGTTTGTGCAAACTTGGCAAAGGCATCGCCATCTTCGCTTTCAAACATCTTGTGTTCCAGAAAATGGGCTACACCGGCAGGCAGCCGAATGTGCTCTCCATCCACGGAAAACTCCAAATCCACCGACCCAAACCGGGTGCCATAAATGGCATGAACCCCGCTGAACTGGGGCATGGGACGCACCAGTACGGTCAGACCGTTCTCCAGCTGGATGTGGTCACAGGCAATGGCGGCATGCACCGCTTTCATGGCTTCACTCTGCATGGGTGCTTTCCTCCTTTTTGGTTACCAGATAGCTTACCGACAGGGTAAACCCTGCCAGCACCTGCTGCACCTGCTCCGCCGTAACGGCCAGCAACTGCTGGGCTGCCTGCTGGGGCGTTTGCACCCCTACCCCTCGCAGAATTTCGCCATAGTACCAATTTTCCAGACTGGAAAGGCTGTCGCCCACGCTGGTAAGGCCAGACAGCAGGCTGCGGCGACAGTTTTCCAGTTCTTGTGGCTGAATGGGGCCTTCTACCAACTGCCGAAGCTCCTGCAAGATAGCCTCCTGGGCCTTTTGGGCATTGGCCGGTTCAATGCCGCTGTCCACCATCATCATAGCTGTAGTAGAAACAAAGCGGCTGCCACAGTAGTAGCACAGGCTTTGCTTTTCCCGTACATTTAAAAACAGTCGGCTGCTGGAGCTGCCACCAAACAGGCTCATGGCCAGGCGGAAGGCATTCAGCTGGGCCACATCCACGCAGCGGCCCCAGGTAAACAGCATGCAAAGCTTGGCCTGCACCAGGTCCATCTCCTCCCGGAACTGGGCAGGCTGCTGGGCTGGCTGAAAGGTGTTGCCCGGCAGCTGGGCAGGAGTGCGCTGCAATCCTGCCAGGCTTTCTTGCAGCATGGTGCGCACCACCTGCTCCTCTGCGCCCAGACAGAATACATCAATTTGAGCCTGCTGCAAAATCTCCCAGTAAGCCTGGGTGAGGGTTTGGGGGGTAACTTTGGGCAGGTCTGCCAGATAGCCGTCCCGCTCTACCCCGGCAGGGCTGTCGCCATAAAATTTGCGGCGAGCCTGGCGCACACAATACAGCCGTTTATCGTTAATTTCGCTTTCCAGCTGGCGGGCCAGTGTGTCCTTTTCCACGGTGACAGCCTCGCTGCTGAAACAGTCGTTTTCAAAATAGGGGCGGAAGGCCACACCAAACAGGATGGAGGCGTACTCCGCACTGAGATTTTCTCCCGCCAGGGCATACTGATCCTGAATGCCGGAGATGGAAATACTCAGCACCCGCTCTGCCCCCTGCATGGTGGTATCCACCGAAAGGGCGGCGCCGTACAAACGGGCCAGTTTGCGGGAAAGCTGGGTCATGTCCGGGCAGTCACGGTAACCACGCTCCAGCACCAAAGGCAGCAATGCATGGTCGGTGGCTTTGGCCCGGCTTGCGGGAAACCGCAGGTGCAGCGAGATGCGGCACCGGTGGAATTTTTCGGCCGGGAGCAGATTCAAATGCACTCCCGGAGCAATGAGTTCACGATGTAACATCGGTTCTCCTTTACAATTTTGGGATTTTTTATAAGGTACACACCTTAAAAGCCGCTTACAGCTGGTTGATGTTCTGGTCCAGATATTCTTCCAGACACAAGCCGCTGGCAGCAATGGCCTTGGCATTTTCTACCCCTACATAGCGGAAATGCCAAGGCTCGTAGATAATGCCGGTAATGGCCTGCTTACCTTCGGGATAACGGAGGATGAAGCCGTATTCCGGTGCGTGTTCTGCCAGCCATTTGCCCGCATCGGTACGGCCAAAGGCGCTATCCAGGGTTTGGTGCTTGGGTGTTACAATATCCGCTGCAAGGCCAGAGTTGTGCTCGGAATACCCGGGCACAGCTACCTCTGTTTTAGCCTTATCGTATGCTTCCTGCTGCGCGTAGCCCTTATCCAGCCATTCCTGCTGCTCTGCATTGAACAGCTGGGTCTGGTACTCCACACTGCGGTAGCCGGAGCAGAGCAGCAGCTCCACCCCATCGGCAGCGGCAGCTTGTTTCATGGCAATATAAGCATCTGCCGCCACGGTGGCCAGCTCTTTGCCGTTGCTGCTCTCTGCTACCTTTGTTTCCAGGGTATCTTCCCAGCCTTCGGGCAGGGCCACATTGTTGTTAATCAGGGTAAGCAGCCAATCGGATGAATCCACCGTATGGGCAGCAGTGGTTGTGTTTTGGTCGGGCTGCTGAGTGCTCTCCGGCTGAGAACTGCTGGCCTGGGAGCTGCTTGCCTGAGAACTGCTGGATTGACTGCTAGCCGAGCCAGAAACGCTTGCCGAAGGGCTGGGTGTTGCACTGGCCGATTGGCTTGCCAGAGAGCTGCTGCCAGCAGAATTACCCTTTCCACCAGTAACAGCCTGCACCAGCTTGGTGGCCCCAAATACAACGAGTGCCAGCAACGCAATGCATAAAACAGCAAAAATGATTCGGTTGCGGCGAATTTCTCTGCGCCGTTTGGCACGGGCTGCGGCCCGGCGGCGCAATTCCGCCTGGGTGAGGGGGCGATTGGGGCGATTTTCCATAAACAAAAACACTCCTTATTTGATAAAACGATATTTTTTTGCAGCAGGTTTTGCCGCTCCAGCGCTCCGCTTAGCTTTTATCGGGGCTTGTCTTGTTGGTGGGCAGTGCGCTGTTTTGTGCATTAAAATTACGGCTTTCTCAACAGAACCGTTATCGCTTATTATAACACAAGAAATCGCTGTGGTCACCTACCCAGCCAGGATTCCTGCCATTTCTCCCGGTTTATTCCACAAAAACAAAGGCCCAAAGCTGGCAACTGCCGCCTTTGGGCCTTTGAAACTTGTTTAGTGAATGAATGCGTCGTGCACAGCTGCTACGGCACGGTCGGCATCCTTGTCATCAATGAGAACGCTCACCTTGATTTCACTGGTGGAAATCATGTGAATGTTTACATTTGCCTCATACAGTGCTTCAAACATACGGCTTGCCACACCGGAATTGCTCTTCATGCCAGCACCCACCATGGACACCTTGGCATAGCCGGTGTTCATGAGGATTTCATCGCCGCCAAACCGATGGCGGTTTTCCTCCAGCACACGCATTGCGGTTTCGGCATCGCTCAAAGGCACGCTGAAAATAAGGTCTTTATTTTTGCCGCGGCCAATGCTTTGGAGAATGATGTCCACATTGATGTTTTTCTGGGCAAGAGCACCAAACACCCGGAAGGAGGTGCCCGGAACATCCGGCACATTCAAGATAGAAATAACGGCAACATCCGTATCCTTTGCAACACCCTTAATGAGCATACCTTCCATATCGTTTGTAACCTCCTTCACAATCGTACCCGGTACAGGGTTCAGGCTGGAGAGCACTTCCAGCTCCACACCGTATTTTTTTGCCAGCTCTACACTGCGGTTGTTCAGAACCTGTGCACCGGCACTGGCCAGCTCCAGCATTTCATCAAAGGTAATTTCGCTGAGCTTTTTGGCTTTGGGAATATGCCGGGGATCGGCGGTGTAAACGCCCTCCACATCGGTAAAAATCTGGCAGCGATCTGCATGAAGTGCTGCCGCCAGAGCCACTGCGCTGGTATCGCTGCCGCCACGGCCCAGGGTGGTGATGTCCTCGGTGCGGTTCAAGCCCTGGAAGCCTGCCACCACAACCACACGGTTACGGGCCAGTTCGCTTTCCACCCGCTCGCTGTCCAGCCGGGTAATGCGGGCACGGGTATAGGCACGGTCGGTGTGGAATCCAGCCTGCCAGCCTGTAAGACTAATGGCCGACACGCCCAGTTCGCTAAGTGCCATTGCCAGCAGCGAAATGGAAATCTGTTCGCCAGTAGCCAACAGCATATCCATCTCTCGCTGAGACGGGCTGCTGGTAATTTCAGCGGCCTTTTGAATTAAATCATCGGTGGTATCGCCCTGAGCAGAAACAACTACCACCACATCATTGCCTGCGTTGCGGGTATCCGCCACGATGCGAGCCACATTAAAGATGCGGTCACGATTTGCCACCGAGCTGCCCCCGAATTTTTGTACAATCAACGCCATCTGATACTCAACTCCCTCTCTCCCAATGCACCGCCCTGCCCCGCTGCCTGTTGCAGCTTGATGGCTTAGGCGGCATCCGTTGGTCAGTTTGCAGCATGAGCCGGGGTCAAACACCACCCCACTGCTCTCGTACCGCAAACACTTCTGTCCTTTATTCTACCACGGCACCGATGTTATCCGCAAGCATACGCCGCAAAGAAAACGCCATGGTTTCCGGCTGTTCCATTAAGGCTTGCTCGGCCCGTTCAAAAAATTCGGTGTCATCCCGATGAACTACCGCCATAATGGTGGGCCCTGCGCCGGAAAGATACACCGCATAGGCCCCTAAATCGTTTGCAATTTCAAACACCCGCTCTCCCCCAGGAATCAGCGGCAGACGGTATTTTTGGTGCAGTGCATCCTTGGTTGCCACCCGCAAAAGCTCATAGTCTCCATCGCAGAATGCAGCGGTGGCCAGTGCTGCCCGGGACAGATTGTATATTGCCTCCTGCCGGGTAATTGTATCCGGCAGGGCAGCCCGTGCCTTTTCGGTCAGCAGCCGAAAATTGGGGATGAATGCGGCAAACGCCAGGGAAGGGTCAATTTCCTTGCGGACACTGTACACCTGACCTTCGTCAAACACGCTGGTAACAAAGCCGCCCAAAATGGCAGGAGCCACATTATCTGGGTGGCCCTCAATGGAGGTTGCCAGGGTGAGCATCTGCCGCCGTGTGAGCACATTGCCCAGCAAGGCATTGGCCCCCATAACACCTGCCACAATGCAGGCAGAGCTGGAGCCCAGCCCCCGTGCCATGGGAATAGGGTTTTCCTGGCGGACACGCAGCCCCTTCATGGGTCTGCCCAGCTGATCGTACACCGCCTTTGCGGAACGATAAATCAAATTGGAACTGCCGGTGGGAATCAGAGACCCGTCCGTAGATTGAATGTCCAAACCATCCCATTCTTCCATTGTGATGGTGTTGTGCAGCGAAACTGCCAACCCCAGCGCATCAAACCCAGCGCCCACATTGGCACTGGTAGCAGGTACCCGTACCTTAATCATAGTTCTATGCCCTCCTGTTTGGTTTCATTCCAGGCAGCGCAGCACCAGAGCAACCTTGCCGCCCAGTGCCTGTACCTGTCGGTTGGCTTGTTCCAGGGCTTGCGCTGTAATGTTTTCGGTCAGGTAGCTGCATTGAACACCTTCGTCCAGCACCAGTTCCCCCTCCCCGTACAAGCGGGGCATCATGGAAGCAGCCAAGCCCTGCACTCGGATGTAGCAAGCAAAGGAACCTTCTTCGCCAGCGATAGGCTGCTGGCTTTGTTCCGGTTGCCAGAAAAGCAGATTGTGCACAGCTTCTTTCTGCTGCAAGGCCAAAATCAAGTCTGCCACCACGGCGCTTGCGGTAGCCAGCTTGCCGGCACCCTGGCCGTAGAACATCACATCCCCTGCCATTTCTCCGGTAACCATCACACCGTTGTACACATCGTTCACCTGGCCCAGCTGGCTGGCCAGGGGCACCAGCATGGGTTCTACCGCTGCGTTGAGCTGGTCTTCCTGCTGTTTTGCCCAGGCAATCAGCTTGATGGCGCAGCCCAATTGGCGGGCTGCTTTCATGTCCGAAGCCTCTATGACACGAATGCCCCTGGCCTGGATGCGCCCAGGGCGGATTTGGCTGCCAAACGCAAGGCTTGCCAGGATGGCAATTTTTCGGCAAGCATCCCGACCGTCCACATCGTCCGATGGATCAACTGCTTCGGCATATCCCATCTGCTGGGCCAATGCCAGCGCCTGGTCAAATTCCATCTCCAACCGTTCCATCCGGCCCAGCATAAAATTGGTGGTGCCATTTAAGATGCCCTGAATCCGCTGGATACGCCCTGCTGCCAAGCTCTGAAACATAGGGGTAAGAATCGGAGTGCCACCGCCCACGCTGGCTTCAAACAAAAAGGCCGCATCCTTTTGTTTTGCCAGCTCCAGCAGTTCTGCACCATACTCTGCTACCAACTCTTTATTGCTGGTAACCACGCTTCGCCCGCTGGCCAGCGCCTGTTTTACATAGGGGTAAGCGGCCTGGGTTCCGCCCATGCACTCTACCACCAAATCAATGGATTCATCTTGCAGGATATCTTCCATCCGCTGCACAAACAGGTGTTCCAGGGGATGGGTGCGCTTGCTGCGCACCAAAATGGCTCCGATTTCCAACGGCTGGCCTGCACGGGCAGCCAACAACGCTGCATTGGCCTGCAAAATTTCTGCCACGCCGCTGCCCACAGTACCAAACCCCAGGATTGCTATCTTTGCCACAATATACGCCTCCTTTTAAAGTAGATGCCGATGAAACCGGCTTTGTGTCGCCTTGTTATAATTTTGCTGCAGCGTTTGCCTTATACGCCCTGGTGAATATGTACCACCATAGGTTGCAGACTCAGCCGGGCAAACATCTCCCCCAGGCTCATCTTCAGGGTATCGGTACGCACGGTGAGTTCTACCTTCGCTGCACCATTTTCTGGCGTTGCCTGGGTGATGGTCACCACACTGCCCCCTGCCTCAGAAATGCCTGCCAATAAAGCCTGGAGAGCACCTGTCTCGTCACGGAGAACAGCTTGTACCGTAACAATCTGCTGACTGCTGCGGGCATCAAACACACAGTCTTTGTATTTGTAGAAGGCGCTGCGCGAAAGATCCACCGCGCGAGCAGCGGCCGAAATATTGCGGGCCGCACCGCTGGCCAAAAGCTCTTTGGCCTTTAAAACTTTTAAAAACACTTCTGGTAGCACTTCCGCATCTACCAGCAAAAAATGCCGCTTCGTCATTTTGTTCTCCCCTCACACACAAGTGTTTTCCTCTGTATCGTTAGTGTACTACTTTATTGTAGCAAAATGCAAGCTTTCCTTGTATTTTTGGTTACCTTCTTATTTATTTCTTTGTGAATTAATAAATTTTTTAGCTATATTTTACACAAAACAAGCAAAAAACAGCGATGGCGCCAATAGCAGCCATCGCTGTTTTTTACAGAGTCATTTTATTAGGGGTGCAGCGCACAATGCCCCGGCATATTATCGCTGGTATAATAACCGGTCTGCCGGCTGGGACAGTTCGCCCCTGCCAACTCGCCGCTTTCGGTGCAAAATGCAGCGGTACGCACATCCTCGCTGGTGGGGAACGCCTTATACTCCAAACCTTCCTGTACGGTTTCCATATAGCGTTTCCAAACCTTTTGAATGTCCTTTGCGTTTTTAATCCCCATGGAATACATATCATACGGGGTATCATAGCCCCACCACATACTGGTTACATAGTAAGGGGTCAGGCCCACAAAGGTAAAGTCCTTGTTATCGCTGGTGGTACCGGTTTTTGCAGCAGCTTCCATCTTACCGCTGGGCTTCATTCCGCCAGCGGTACCGCCACTGCCCAGAACACCTTGCAGCAGCCGGTTCATAATAACGGAGGTGCTTTCCTGAATGGCCTGCGTGTGCACAATGTTGAGGGTATTGTCAATCAGCACCTCACCAGTAGCCGCCCGTTCCACACGGGTATACAGATGGGGGGTTACATACTCGCCTCCGTTGCCAAACATCTGGTAGGCACCTGCCAGTTCCATGGGTGTTGCACCTTCCTGCTGGCTGCCCAGTACAATGGGTGCCAAAGATGCATCATTGGGGGTAAGGTGGTTCATGCCCAGGGTATCCTTGGCAAAGCTGTACATAGTATCCGCACCTACCAGCTGGCCCACCTGCACCGCAATGGTGTTAAGGGACTGGGCAATGGCATAATTAATATTCACCGTCCGCTCGCCGTGGCCGGTATTGGTGTTATAGTTGGAGGGCCAATCACGCCAGATGCCAGGGTTAGCTGCCACTTCAGGCGCATTCAGCGCAAAGAGCTTTTCCTTATACTGGGGATAGGCAGACTCGTAGTTCTTTTTGAGCAGATAGCCAACACCCTGGTCCACCAGATTGGTGGAGTAGTTAATCCAGCCCATATCCACACCCAGTGCGTAGGCGGCAATGGGTTTCATGGTGGAGCCGGTCTGCTTGGCCACATCCACTGCACGGTTCAGGCTAAGACTGGTGGTTTTTTCGCCTAAACCGCCAACCAACGCCTTAACGGCACCTTCGTAGTCCATGGTAACCACACCCACCTGGGTATGAACTTTTTTGTAATAGTATACAGTGCCATCGTTGCTCTGGGTCGTTTTCAGAGTTCCATCCTCATTGAGCACCACATTCTCCTCCTGCATGGCATCGTCTACGCTCTTGGAGCCCAGTTCATATTCCTGCTCCCGCCAGCCCCAGGCGATGGCGTCGTCCCGGTTGAGCATGAGGGTTTCCAGCTCACTTTGCATATAGGGGTCTACGGTAGCATAAATGCGCAAGCCACCGTCGTAAATTTCGTTGTGAGCTTCCTGCTCGGTATAACCCAGTTCCTCCACCAGCTGCTTTTTCAGCGTGGTGTATACGGCATCGGTAAAGTAGGAGCTAATGCCGCTTGCATTTACCGTATCCTGGGTTTCCTCCACCAGGGTCAGGGGGGTATTGATAG